>NZ_JBFRGW010000034.1:0-46871 GCF_052115545.1 Microvirga sp. 2MCAF35 | reverse complement strand
TGTGAGATCTGAGGAGGTTGTTCATCCCGTCTGAGGGCCTGAAGGTGGTCGTTGCGACACGAACCCCTGACGGACCTGAGAGATGAACAACCCGCACCAGAATGCCCGCACGACCCGGCTGGGTCGAGCGGAAATGATCCGCCGCATCATTGAGGACGGTCAACCTATCCGAGAGGTAGCCCGAGGCTTCGGCATCAGCGAGCGCACCGCTCGCAAGTGGCTGGCCCGCTTCAAGGCCGAAGGGCCAAGCGGACTGGAGAACCGCTCGTCCTGTCCCAGGACAGTAGCCAATCGCACGGCCACGTACTGGATCGGCGTGATCAAAATGCTCCGTCGGGAGTACCGGCTCACCGCTGAGGAGATCGCCGGAAAGCTCAACCTCGCCCGCTCGACCGTGGCGGCCTGGCTCACCCGGTGCGGCTTGGGTCGCTTAACGGCCTTGGAGCCGAAGGAGCCGCCGCGGCGCTATCAGCGTCAGCATCCTGGCGAGTTGATCCACCTGGACATCAAGAAGCTGGCCCGCTTCGAGCGGGTCGGCCACCGCATCACGGGTGACCGGCGCCATGCCAGCACAGGAGCAGGCTACGACTGCTTCCATGTGGCCATCGATGACGCCACCCGACTGGCCTATGTCGAGGTTCTGCCGGATGAGACCCGCCGCTCCACCACGGCCTTCCTGGTGCGGGCGCTGCGCTGGTTCAGAGCGCGCGGCATCCGGGTCGAGCGGGTGATGACAGATAACGGGTCTGGTTATGTCGCGCGACTGTTCCGGAAGGCGCTGCGGCTGCTTGGGATCCGGCACATCCGCACGAGACCGTACACGCCGAAAACCAATGGCAAGGCCGAACGCTTCATCCAGACGCTGCTGCGGGAATGGGCCTATGCGATCCCGTTCAGTTCATCCCATGCGAGAGCCGCTGACCTGCCGCGGTGGCTGACCTGGTACAATCAGCAGCGCCCGCATGGTAGTCTTGGCCGGCGAACACCGGCTCAGGCCCTCGCCGGAACAACCTGATCAGAACCCACATCTAGCTTGCGCCGCCTTTAGCCGATATTCCTTTTTAGGCGGAGATTGAAGTCTAGGAGCTGCCGGATGAGCATTACCATTTCGAGTCCCTTTCTTCGGGCTGAGGTATCGGAAAAGGGCGCGGAACTCGTGCGGCTTCAGGATGAGCAAGGCCAGGATCTCTTATGGGACGGTGACCCAGCCGTCTGGACCGGTCGCTCCCCTTTATTGTTTCCCATCGTCGGTCGTGTGAGGAATGACCGCGTCAGAGTCGACGGATCGGAATACGGGCTCCCGAAGCATGGATTTGCACGCACCTCCCTCTTCGAAATCAGAGAGGCCGAACCGTCCCAATGCCGGTTCGGCCTCGTTGCCGACGAGGCCACGCTTCAACAATACCCGTTCCCGTTCGAACTTGAGGTATCCTATAGGATTGAAGGCAATACGCTGACGATTACGGCTGCGGTGACCAATCCGGGATCCTCTGTCATGCCCGTTTCCTTTGGATTCCACCCGGCCTTTCGCTGGCCCTTGCCCTATGGTGCACCGCGGGAGGCGCACGCAATCCGTTTCGAGCGCGAAGAGACGGCTCCGGTCCGTCGGCCGGTGGACGGGCTCATTAGCCGAGATGTCGAGGAAAACCCTGTTCAGGGGCGGATGCTCCGCTTGCAGGATCGATACTTCGAGACGGATGCTCTTGTCTTCGACCGACTTGAGAGCAGGTCGGTCACCTATGGCGCGCCCGCTGGCGGTTCGATCCAGGTCGACTTTCCGGACATGCCGCACCTAGGCATCTGGACCAAGCCCGGGGCAGGTTTCATCTGTATCGAGCCGTGGCAGGGCCATGCAGATCCCGAAGGCTTCGACGATGAATTTGCCGCCAAGCCGGGCGTCGTTCTCCTTCAACCGGGCGAAACACGGAACTTCACGATGGCTATCACTGTCAGCAGCGCCAGCCTTTAAGCCTGGCGATACTCTGCCCCGACAGCCCCATCACGATTATCAGCCGTCAATGGCTCGTCACGAGTTCGCGGATGCATCTGACTACATCTTCGCTCGAATAGGGTTTCGGTACGAAGCGCCCGTCGTCAGGGATCTGTTCGGGAAGCGGTTTGTGGTAAGCGGACGAAATCAAGAGCGAGATATGCGGCCAGCGTTGCTGGACGTTCTCGGCCAAGTCCAGGCCGTTCATGGTTCCCGGCATATCGATATCCGTGAAGAGCACCTGCACGTCATGAGAGCAGGTTTCCAGTACGGCCAAGGCTACATCGGCATTCGCGGCCTCCAGCACGTGGAAGCCGGCATCCTGCAGATCCTCTGCGGCCGCCATGCGCACAAGGAGCTCATCTTCGACGAGAAGAACCACAGGCGTATCATCTGAATAATTGTTCATCATGAGCGATGGAACGAAACTAACCTATGTTAGTTCCTACTGCTCAGGTGGCTTTTAAACGGGGGAGCCGGGCTATGGCGTCGCACAAGTTCAAGGTTGGAGATCAAGTGCGATTGGTCAAGCTTGCGAGCACGAACACCGTTGAGGCTTTTCTCAATCTGGTGACGGCCATCGACGTCACCCGATCCCAGGACATATGGGAGATCACTCGCCTTCTTCCCGCCGACAGCAACGGCTTCCAGTACCATATTAGGGGCGATCAGGCGGGCCCGGATCGCCTGGTCCGGGAAGAGCAGCTCCAATCCGCCTGATCCGGGAATATCGTCAGATCAAGATGTAAGCATCGCCTGGTCAGTTCGTAATCGGCGATGCCTTCTTTCAAGCCGTATGACGACGGCCGGCTCAGCTCGCTTTGCGAAGCGGGGTTTCATCCACTTGCTTGACCGCTGGCCTAGTCCGGCTCCGGAACTGGTGCAGTTCCTGCCGAACCGTCTCGAGAACCGGATCGAAGGCCGGTCCATGCTCCTTCGCGATCTCGACAAGCACGTCGATCGCCCGAAGCAGGCGCTCCTCGGTCACCGGCTCCCACTTGCGTCCTGACCAATCGTCCATCTCAGACCCTCCTCATGGATTGGGAGAGACACTGATCCAGAGAATCTTGCATCCGGGTTAAAGGCGCCATCCAAAGTGCAGACATGCACAGCCCTCTTAAGAGCCCGGCCTGTGGTACTCCACAACGGCATGAAAGTTCATTGGCCTCCCTGCCTTCGATAAGTGCGTGGAACCGCTGCGTTATTCGGGAGGTTTACGGTTGAACCAGGCCGTTTGGCCGGCAACCGATCAATGAGGCTGTGTTCGACTATGGCAGACAATCCGGCTATCCAGCAACCTGGACCGCGGCAATCCTCCTCCTCTTCGACTATCACGACCATGTGGGCTGTGGTTCTCGGATGGGCCCTTGTGCGCCTTGTCGCGAGCGGGGAGCGCCCTGCTCCATTGTCTCCCCAGCCTTCTTCGCCTCCAGCGCGGGGGCAGGCGCAGCGTCGGAATACAGGGTCGGATATCGGCGAGAAGCAGCATGCTCCGCCTCACGCGGCCGCCGAGAAGGGCCGCGGGCGAGCCGCGGACACGCCGACAGAGATTCCCGCGCGAGGATGGAAGGACATCCTGTGGCGCACCTATGAGGAGTTCAACAAGGACCGTGTTCTGTCGGTTGCCGCCGGGGTGACCTATTACGCTCTGCTCGCCGTCTTCCCTGCGATTGCCGCCCTGGTCTCGATCTACGGCCTCTTCGCGGATCCGGGCACGATCCAGGATCATCTGAACACCGTGTCCGGTGTTCTCCCTGGCGGCGCCCTCGACATCATCCGCGAGCAAGTGACGCGGATCGCCTCGAAGGGAGGCGGGACGCTCGGTTTCGGGTTCATATTCGGCTTAGTCTTGTCTCTCTGGAGCGCCAATGCTGGGATGAAAGCGATCTTCGATGCCCTCAACATCGTTTATGGCGAGGACGAAAAGAGAAGCTTCGTTCAACTGAACGTGCTGTCTCTTTCCTTCACCCTGGGGGCCATCGTTTTCATTCTCTTCGCTCTCGCGGCAATCATCGTTCTCCCTATCGCCCTCAACTTCATCGGCCTGGGTTCGGGCACCGAGTGGCTTGTGTCTCTTGCGCGCTGGCCGATCCTCCTGATCGGGGTGATATTCGGGTTGTCGCTCGTCTATCGCTTCGGCCCCAGCCGTGACAAAGCGGAATGGCGCTGGGTTACGCCTGGTGGGATCGTTGCTGCCGTCCTGTGGCTTGCCGTCTCCATGCTCTTCTCATGGTACGTGGCGAATTTCGGAAGCTATAACGAAACCTATGGTTCGCTTGGCGCGGTGATCGGTTTCATGACATGGATCTGGCTGTCGACGACTGTGGTTCTGCTCGGCGCTGAGATCAATGCTGAGATGGAACATCAGACGACTAAGGACACGACCGAGGGCACTGATCAGCCCATGGGGACACGTGGTGCCGAGATGGCCGATACCATAGGCGTGGCGAAGAGCTGAATGCCTTGTATCACCCACAAGAAAGGCGCTCCCAACGAGCGC
Organism: Microvirga sp. 2MCAF35; assembly: GCF_052115545.1. Taxonomy (NCBI): domain Bacteria; kingdom Pseudomonadati; phylum Pseudomonadota; class Alphaproteobacteria; order Hyphomicrobiales; family Methylobacteriaceae; genus Microvirga; species Microvirga sp. 2MCAF35. The sequence goes on along the minus strand of NZ_JBFRGW010000034.1, from coordinate 42,381 downwards.
CTTTCTTGTTTGCACGCTCATCCTGCCATGCAATGAAAAAGCGCCGTCAAAAGCCGGCCTTTTCAGTTTGCCAAAGAAAGCATGAGACGCACTGATCTACCCGGCTGAGACTGCATCACCTAGATTGGGCATCTTGTGAGATCGACCATCATCGGCATGATCCTCCGAGAACCATGCAATCGTCGACTTCAAACCTGAATCGAGAGATGTCCGCGGCGACCAACCGAGAAGCTTCTTGGCAAGGGAGATGTCAGGGCGCCGGCGGCGTGGATCGTCTACCGGGAGCGGGCGCTTGACAACGCACGAGGATGATCCCGTCATCGCGAGAACCTTTTCGGCCAAGTCGCCCACCGTCAGCTCCACTGGGTTTCCAAGATTCACCGCCCCGGGGAACGGCCCATCATAGGCCATGAGGCAGAGGAATCCTTCGACGAGATCCGAAACGTAGCAGAACGAGCGCGTCTGGCTTCCATCACCGTAAATCGTGATCTCCTCACCCGCGAGAGCCTGGCAGATGACGTTCGAGACGACACGGCCGTCATCGGCCCGCATGCGCGGCCCATAGGAATTGAAGATCCGTGCCACGCGCACATCGGCTCGCCCTGCACGATCGAAGTCGAATGTAAGCGTTTCCGCTGCCCGCTTTCCCTCGTCATAGCAGGCGCGTGGGCCGGTCGGGTTGACGTTGCCTCAATAGCTTTCCGTCTGCGGATGAACCTCGGGATCGCCGTAGATCTCGCTTGTCGACGCGAGGAAGAAACGCGCATGGATCGATCCAGAGAAGGTGAGAAGGTTATGCGTCCCGAGGACGCTCGTCAGCATGGTATGCTCGGGGTCTGCCTGATATTGCGGAAGACGCCGTCGACACCAAGGTCAAGAATGTCATCGAGGCTTGAAACCAGTTGCGCGTCGGGCACCAATGTCCCGGCCTCGGCGACCAGTCCGCGATAGCAGCAACGTCGGCAACTCCGGTGCCGAGGATCGCCTGCATACGATGCCGTCCGATCCAGCCAACCCCAAGGAAGCCGAGACTCGGACGCGCGAGTGGGGTTACGGAATTCGCCTTGAACACAGCCTGTCGCACCATCAGTACGTCACCAGGACCTTGAGGAAGCCGTCCGCCCGATCGCGCGTGGCATTGAGCTCTTCGTCGAGCCGCTCCAGAGGGTAAGTGTGAGTGTAGAGGAAGCTTGGATCGAGGCGCCCCGACGCGATGGCATCCACAGCCGCACGCAATCCCTGCACGTAAATCTTCAGGTCGCGTTCATGCGCGTTGATCATGTCGATGCCGCGCCAGTTCCAGAGCCACATGTTGACCTGACGGGGACCATCCTGGTGGTACCCGGCGATGATCAGCTTGCCGCGTTCGCGGGTCAGCTCGCCCGCGATATCGAGTGGCCATTGCTTCCCGACTGCTTCGATCACCCGGTCGCAGAACGTGCCGCCGGTCAGTTCCTTGACCCGCTCAATGATCCCATGATGATCCTCCATCGGGATCGTCTCGGCCGCGCCCATGCGGCGTGCGAGATCGCGATCACCCGCGCTCCGGCATCGGAGGCGAGCTTGGTGAGAATGACCCCGAGAAGACCGATGCCGATGATGGCGATCGTCTGCCCGGCCTCGATGTCGCTGCGTTGAAAGATGTTCATCGCACAGCCGAGCGGTTCGCCAGGAAAGGGCTGGCCCGCCAGGGCATCCAGCAAGCGCACGACCGCATCGGCTTCGGCCAGATCGTATTCGGCATAGGACTTGTAGGAGAGCGCCGCGACCCGGTCTCCGACGGAGAGGCCTTCCACACCCTCGCCGACCGCGTCCACGAAACCCCAGGCTTCATGTCCGAGTGCTCCCGGCTCGGTCGGATACTGCATCCATTCAGGGCCGGCCCATGGCGTCAGGTTCGAAGCGCACACGCCGCAGCCTTCCAAGCGGAGCCGCACCTGTCCCGCCCCGGCACCGGACGCGGGACCTCGCTGATCTTGATCTGCCCGGGTCCTGTGAGGATGGCGACCCGCATGGTTCCCGGAGCCCCGGCCGGCTCATCGCTCCCCTTCGACGAAGATGTGGAAATGTCGTCGCTGGCAGCACTCTCTTTCAGCAAGTCTGTCCCTCCAGCATAATCGCCCGAGCAACTAGAGACCGGGGGGGAGACTTCAAGGCTTGGCTGTTCGTGACAGGGTGTTGTGATCTCACGCCGCAATCCGGGCGCACATCTCTGCGGTGTATGCCGTGCGTGCCCTGCCGTCGGGCACCAGGCCCTGTTCCCCACACCACGTCGCGAACGCGGCGGGCTCGATCATGATGCGTTCGACCCGAAGCCCCGCCTGCCGGCCGACGGATTCGTTGTTCTCGGCCGAGGCCAGCCAGACCTCGTAGGTCGAGGCAAGATTATGCGGATCAATCATCATGGCGCGGATGCGAGGGTAATCCTCCCGGCTGTACCAGGGCAATCCGATTCGGCGCGGCGGCGTATCCGTCATTCGTCAAGTCTCCGAACAATCGGCACCGGGCCCACTGATCAGAAGGCTCGGTGCCGCGACATTCTTTCAGCTCAGCAGGTAGAACACTGCCGGGGCGGCTGTGAGCAGCCCAGCCGTCGTGAACAGCATGAGCCGATGATCGGGATTCGCGATGCGATGGACCTTCCGGGCCGTCGAGCCGGCTTCCATGCTCCAGCCGTTCATGCAGGAGCAGAGGAGGCGATGGGAGGCGCCTTCCGACAATTCGAAAAATTGCATGGCGTCCCCGAGCGTGTCGCCCTTCAGGCCGGCGGCGCGCAGGACCGGATCTTCGAACGCAACCGTAATGGGGGATTCGTCCGACCTCAATTCCGGCCGCTTGTCCTTCGGGACGAACTCGATCTCGCCCAGTGACCTCAAGCGCCGTTTCGGCTGGCGCTCCAAAACTTCGGCCCAACGCTCGAGGCGTTCGCGCCGTGACAGGAAACCTTGGCTCAACTCATGCACTTCAGCGACGCTACGCAGCTTCTCTACAGGCTTGTGTTCCATAGGTATTCTCCTGCAAGGGAGCCGACCCCGAAACCAGGGCCGAGCCCAGGAATCCCTATGGTCGCGCGAGTCCCAGGCTTTTTTGCGTCAAAGTGTCTTTAAAAGAGCGTTTCGTGCGGGTGAGCCACGTGCTCCTGGAAGATCGCCCCGGTCGCCGGCTCCACCTCTTTCAGCACTACCGCATAGCCCCAGAGATTGGCCACCATCTGAAGGACCCGCTGGGCGTCGTCCTTGTGCAGCAGGGTCCGGTTGAGGACGTGATGGTGCAGGATCAGGCGCCTGTCTCCGGCGAGATCCACATCGACCACCTGGATGTCGGGATCACTCCAGCCGACGTCGTAATGGCGCGATAGCGAACGCCGCAGACGCCGGTAACCCCGCTCGTCATGGATCGCCTCGATCATGAGTTCAGGCTGGTCCGGGTCATCGACGAGATGGAACATGCGCCATTGCCGGATCAGGTGCGGGCTCAGGAACTGCGAAATGAAGCTCTCGTCGCGATAGTTCGCCCACACGTCGCGCAGCACAGCCATGGCATCGCCGCTGCCGGCGATGTCGGGGAACCAGTCCCGGTCCTCTGCGGTCGGCTTAGTGCAGATGCGTTCGATGTCCTGCATCATGCCGAAGCCGAGAGCGTAGGGATTGATGCCGCCGTAATGCGGGTCGTCGAATTCGGGCTGCCGAGTGACGTTGGTGTGCGACTGCAGAAATTCCAGGAAGGAGCCGTCGCTGATCTGGCCTGTCTCGTGCAGGCGGGTCATGATGCGGTAATGGCAATAGGTGGCGCAGCCCTCGTTCATCACCTTGGTCTGGCGCTGCGGATAGAAATACTGCGCGATCTGGCGCACGATGCGCAGGATCTCGCGCTGCCAGGGCTGAAGGCGCGGCGCGGATTTCTCCAAGAAATACAGGATGTTTTCCTGCGGCAATTCGAGAAGTGCGCGGCGGCGCTCCTCGCTCAGCTGCGGCTTGGCGGTCGCCCCCTTGGTCGGTACCGTGCGCCACAAATCGTTGAAGGTCTGCTCCTGGTGGAGATGGCGCTCTCGCTCCCGGCGCTCCTCCGAGCGCAGGTCGGGCCGTTTCTTGCGCGGATAGCGGTGCACGCCGTGGGACATCAGGGCATGGGCGGCATCGAGAACGCGCTCCACGGCCGCATGTCCATAACGCTCCTCGCAGCGCGTGATGTAACCCTTGGCGAATTCGAGATAATCGAGGATGCCATCCGCGTCGGTCCATTCCTTGAACAGGTAGTTGTTCTTGAAGAAATGGTTGTGGCCGAAGGCCGCGTGAGCGATGACGAGGGTCTGCATCGTCGCCGAGTTCTCCTCCATGATGTAGGAAATGCACGGGTTCGAGTTGATGACGATCTCGTAGGCCAAGCCCATGAGCCCCTGGCGATAACTCGATTCATGCATGGCGAAGCGCTTGCCGAAGGACCAGTGCTTGTAGAACAGGGGCATGCCGATCGACGCATAGGCGTCGAGCATCTGCTCGGCGGTGATCACCTCGATCTGGTTCGGATAGACGTCGAGCCCCAGCTCGCCAACCCCGATAGTCTCGACGGCATCATGGATGCGCTGGATCGTGCCGAAATCCCAATCGGCCCCATGAAAGAGCAGGTTGTCTTGCTCGATGACGCTCATGGCACCCTTGCTCCTGCTTCCGCATCGCGCCGGCGGAAGAGCTCCCGGAAGACCGGATAGATCTCGCGGCGGTGGTTCACCTTGCGCATGGCGAGGTTGGCCCCTTGCTCCAGGAGCGACTCATAGGTCTGCCACAGGGACGTCTTATGGTTGATGAACCCGGTCTGCATCCGGTCGCTGTCGCTGCCGACTTCCAGATAGGCGTAATATTGGCAGACTGGCAGGATCACGTTGCGCAGCAGGGTGGCGCTGGTAGCGCCGTCGTTGGGCGAGTTGTCGCCGTCCGAGGCCTGGGCGGCGTAGATGTTCCACGCATCCGGCGAATAGCGTTCCTCGACGATCCGCTGCATCTCGCGCAAGGCGGAGGACACCACCGTTCCGCCGGTCTCGGGGCTGTTGAAGAAGGTCTCCTCGTCCACCTCCTTGGCTTCGTGGGTGTGGCGGATGAAGACGATCTCCACGTGCTTGTAGCGCCGGGTCAGAAAGATGTAGAGCAGCATGTAGAAGCGCTTGGCCAAGTCCTTCATGTGCTCGGTCATGGAACCGGAAACGTCCATGAGACAGAACATGACGGCTTGGGCGACGGGTTTCGAGACGGGCTCGAAGCGGCGATAGCGCAAATCGATGGGATCGATATAGGGGAAGCGCTTGGTGCGCAGCTGCAGCTGCTCAAGTTCCTCACGAAGGGCGGTCAGCCGCTCGGACGGGCCTTCCTGCTCCTCGATCCGGGCGATCTCCTCCTGAAGACGGAGCAGGTCCTCGGATTTCGGCCGCCGCATGGCGATGCGGCGGGATAGGGCATTACGCATCGAGCGCAGCAGGGCGAGGTTCACGGGAGAGCCGGTGACCGTATAGCCGGCCCGCCGCAGCCCTTGCGTCTCTACCGTCGCCACGCGCCGTTTGGCGAGATCCGGCAGTTCCAGGTCGTCGAGAAAAAGATCGAGAAACTCGTCTCGGGTCAGGACGAAGCGGAAATCGTCCTCACCTTCGCCGCTATCGCCGCCCGCCGCGCCGCCGCCGCCTCCGGGCGGCCGTTCGATGGTATCGCCCTCCACGAAGCGCTTGTTGCCGGGCAGGATGTGATCATGCACTCCACCTTCGCCCGACCGCCGGAAGCTGGGCTCGCGAACACCCTCGGCCGGGATAGAGACCTCCCCTCCCCGTTCGAGATCGGTGATGTCCCGATCGCCTGCGGTCTGGCGTACGGCCCGCTGGATCTGCGCCTTGGCTCGGCGCAGGAAACGTTGGCGGTTGGCCAGACTCTTGCCCCCTGGGTTGAGGCGCCGGTCAATGATGTACATAGGAACGCCTGATCTGCCTCCGTCTTCCGTCAGCCCGCCTGCTTCACGCGCATGTACCATTCCACCAGACGCCGCACCTGGCGCTCGGTGTACCCGCGCTCCATCATCCGCTCTACGAACTCTCCGTGCTTCTTCTCCGTCTCGCTGTCCTTCTTGGAACCGAAGCTGATCACGGGCAGCAGCTCCTCGACCTGCGAGAACATGCGGCGCTCGATCACGTCGCGGATCTTCTCATAGCTTGTCCAGGACGGGTTGCGGCCCTGATTGCCAGCGCGCGCGCGGAGCGAGAACTTGACCACCTCATTGCGAAAATCTTTCGGATTGGCGATGCCGGCGGGCTTCTCGATCTTGGTCAACTCCTGGTTCAGGAGTTCCCGGTTCAGGAGCTGGCCGGTATCGGGATCCTTGAAGTCCTGATCCTCGATCCAGGCATCCGCATAAGCCACGTAGCGGTCGAAGAGATTCTGGCCGTAATCGTGATAGGATTCGAGATAGGCCTTCTGGATCTCGTGGCCGATGAAGTCCGCGTAGCGCGGCGCCAACTCGGCCTTGATGAACTCCAGATACCGCCGCTCCACATCCTGAGGCAGCTGCTCGCGCCGCAGGGATTGTTCGAGCACGTACATGAGATGGACTGGATCGGCCGCCACCTCGATGGTGTCGTGGTTGAAGGTGGCGGACAAGACCTTGAATGCGAAGCGGGTCGAGACTCCATCCATGCCCTCGTCGACGCCGGCGGAATCCTTGTACTCCTGCAGGCTGCGCGCGCGGGGATCGACCTCGCGCAGGCTCTCGCCGTCATAAACGCGCATCTTCGAGTAGAAATTCGAGTTCTCGTGCGCGCGCAAACGCGACAGGACCGAGAACCTGGCCAGCATTTCCAGCGTGGCCGGAGCGCAGGGCGCTCCCGCCAGTTCCGAACTGCGGATCAGCTTCTCGTAGATCTTCTGCTCCTCCGTGACCCGCAGGCAGTACGGCACCTTGATCACGTAGATGCGGTCGATAAAGGCCTCGTTGTTCTTGTTGGTGCGAAAGGTTTGCCACTCCGCCTCGTTCGAATGCGCCAGGATGATGCCACTGAACGGGATAGAGCCGATATTCTCGGTGCCGACATAATTCCCCTCCTGCGTGGCAGTGAGCAGGGGGTGCAGCATCTTGATGGGCGCCTTGAACATCTCGACGAATTCGAGAATGCCCTGATTGGCGCGGTTGAGGCCGCCGGAATAGCTGTAGGCGTCGGGATCGGCTTGGGACAGGGTCTCGAGTTTCCGGATATCGACCTTGCCCACGAGGGACGAAATATCCTGGTTGTTCTCGTCTCCGGGCTCCGTCTTGGCAATGGCGATCTGCCTCAGGCGGGATGGGTTGATCTTCACCACCTGGAACTTGGAAATGTCGCCCTTGAACTCGTCGAGCCGCTTGATGGCCCAGGGGCTGAGCAGATTGGTCAGGCGCCGGCGCGGAATACCGTACCGCTCCTCCAGGATCGGCCCCATCTGCTCCGGATCGAAGAGGCCGAGCGGGCTCTCGAAGACCGGGCTGATCTCGTCGCCCGCCTTCAGAATGTAAATAGGATTAACCTCCATGAGAGCCTTCAGGCGCTCGGCGAGAGAGGATTTGCCGCCGCCGACCGGGCCGAGCAGGTAGAGAATCTGCTTGCGCTCTTCGAGGCCCTGAGCGGCATGGCGGAAGAAGCTCACGATCATCTCGATCGTCTCTTCCATGCCGTAGAATTCGGAAAAGGCCGGGTAAACCCGGATCGTGCGGTTCATGAAGATGCGGCCGAGGCGGGCGTCCTTCGCGGTATCGACAAGCCGGGGCTCGCCGATCGCCGCCAGAATGCGCTCGGGAGCGCTCGCATACATCATGGGATCGTTGCGGCACCCCTCCAGGTAGTCCGCCAGGGACATCTCCGCCTCGCGGCGGGTCTCATAGGTCTTTAGGAAACTCGAGAACAGGTCGTCGGAATGATGCATGGCGCCACCGAAATCCAATCCCTCTCAGAGACAACTATTGTGCACCGCTAAGGTTGCTCAGACCATACGATACTGACGATGCGGTCAAATGATGCGGCGTACTCCTTTTGTCATGGCGGAGTAAAAAGCAGGTCGCGACAGGTTCCGCTCTGTCCGGGTCAACCCGTTCGACTTGAAGATAGGCCCGCCCTCGGCATCTAGCCTCGCGGATTGCGGGCGGGACAGCAAGCTAAAGTTTCTGGCAGACATCCGAAAATCCACTGTGCCGCATGGCCGCCTGCACATGATGTGGTTGTCTGCCGTATGTTCCTGCAAGGCTTTTACCGGCCGGCAACCCATCAATTGAGCGTTACCGTCATTTAATCGCGCCGGTTCTTAACCGAGGCTGAATCCGCCCTCATCCATGGGTGACGCAGGATCCATGCCCTGGGCCGAATGAATGTCTCGAACAAACATCCCGTTCATCGGTTGACGGGGGCCTGATCGAACCTATCGTCTGTTGCGCTTGAGTGCTCTGTGGCGCCCTCGCGCCGTGGCAGAACCTGCCTTTTCGACGACCGATAATTCGGAGAATTTTCCCGTGACCAAAGCTTTCGGCTATGCCGCCCAGGATGCGACCACCCCGCTTGCCCCGTTCAGCTTCGAGCGCCGGGAGCCCCGCGAAAACGACGTCCAGATCGAGATTCTCTATTGCGGCGTCTGCCACTCCGATCTGCACACCGCGCGCGAAGAATGGGGTGGCACTCTCTATCCCTGCGTGCCAGGCCACGAGATCGTCGGCCGCGTGACGCGTGTCGGACCGGGCGTGCAAAAATTCAAGGAAAGCGACCTTGTGGGCGTAGGCTGCATGGTCGATTCCTGCCGCACATGCCGCAGCTGCCGCGAGGGCCTGGAGCAGTACTGCGAGATCGGCTTCACCGGCACTTACAACGGGCCAGAGCAGGGTACGGGCGCCAATACCTATGGTGGCTATTCCAACAGCATCGTCGTCGATGAGAGCTTCGTCCTGAGGGTTCCCGAGGGCATGGATCTGGCCGCCGCAGCGCCTCTTCTCTGTGCAGGCATCACCACCTATTCCCCCCTGCGCCGCTGGCGCGTACAGGCCGGACACAAGGTTGGCGTGGTCGGCCTCGGCGGCCTGGGCCATATGGCCGTCAAGCTCGCGCGGGCCATGGGTGCGCATGTGGTGCTGTTCACCACCTCGCCCAACAAGCGGGAGGACGCGCTCGCCCTCGGAGCCCACGAAGTGGTCGTGTCGCGGGATCCCGAGGCCATGAAGGAGCATTTGAACAGCTTCGATTTCATCCTCGATACCGTCGCCGCCCCGCATGACCTCGACAGCTACCTGGTGCTGCTCGCCCGTGACGGCGCCATGGTGCTCGTCGGCGCCCCGGCCGAGCCTCATCCGGCCACGACGGTGTTCAACCTGATCATGAAGCGGCGCCAGCTTGCCGGCTCCCTGATCGGCGGCATCGCCGAGACCCAGGAAATGCTCGATTTCTGCGCCAAGCACGGCATCACCTCCGAGATCGAGATGATCCCGATCCAGAAGATCAACGAGGCCTATGAGCGGATGCTGAAAAGCGACGTGAAGTACCGCTTCGTCATCGACATGGCCTCGCTGAAGCAGGAGGCTGCAGCCTAACTGCAACGGCGCGCATCACAATGCTGGTCTACGGCGATGTGGAACATTCCGTTACGGTAGGCACCAAACAGGCTGCCATCCCGAACATCCTGTCCGACATCCATTCCATGCCGCCCGGAATTGCGCGGCATGGAACATTGGTGACGGCCTTCATCCAAGTGAGCAACTCGTTCAGGGGCTCATCGACGCCGAGTTTCACGAACTCGGCGTCGACACGCTTTCGGCAATTCATCGGGACGGCATGGAATGCCTTTCCCGTCTTGCCCACGCGATCGATCAGTCATGGCGAAGCGGGTTCAGGGAAGGCTCCCTGCCCCGGGATTTCCTCGACAAGCTCCTCAGCTTCGATCCCTCTCGGATGATCAACATCAAGCAGGCGGAAGGCTACGCCTTCTATGCCCTTTATCCGGAGAACTATCTGGAAGCAGCCAGAGCTTCGGGTTTGGGCATCGACACCCAGGTTATCGGCATCCGCAGCATCGGCACGGGCCTCGGCGCCCTTGTGGCAGCCGCCCTCGGGGCTCCGCCGCCTTTCACCCTTCGTCCCACGGGCCATCCCTTCCGACGGGAGGTGAAGGTGGATCCGGGGCTTGTGAAGAAACTGGCAACCCAGGACAGATTATTTGCCATCGTGGACGAAGGACCCGGACTCTCTGGCAGTTCCTTCGGGGCCGTTGCCGACTGGCTGGAAGAGGCCGGCGTGCCACGCGAAAGAATTCACTTCTTCCCAAGCCATGAGGGCTCGCTCGGACCCCAGGCCAGCCCCCGCCACCGGGAGCGGTGGAGCGTGGCGCCGCGCCACGTCCGCACCATGGACGACTTCCTGCTTGGCGGGGCTCCCCCTCACAGCCTGGCCGCCTGGGTGGAGGACCTCGTTGGCCCGCTGGATGGCCCTCTTGAAGATATATTGGGCGGCAAATGGCGTCGGCACCGCTACCAGGACGAGACGATCTGGCCGCCGTCCAATCTCCAGCAGGAGCGTCGGAAGTTCCTGGCACGGGCCAAAGGCGCGTCCTGGCTGGTGAAATTTGCAGGCCTGGGAGAAACCGGGGCCAAGAAGCTCCAGATGGCCCGGCACCTGCACGAGGCAGGTTTCGCGCCGGATGTCGCGGGCTGGCGCCACGGCTTTCTCGTGCAACGCTGGCATGAGGATGCGCGAGGCCTGGATCAGGCTACCTTCGACCGTGATCGCCTGATCGAGCGGGTCGGAGCCTATCTGGGCTTTCCTGCCCACCATTATCCTGCTGAAGGGCAGCCGGGCGCCCCGTTGGACGAACTGCGCCACATGGCGCTCTACAACACATAGCAGGCCCTGGGACACGATGCAGGGGCAGCCCTGGATCGATCCTTGCCGTCTGCGGCGGGCCTTGAGGACAAGGTCCGCCGGGTCCGCTCCGATAACCGGATGCATGCCTGGGAATAGCTGGTATCCGGCGACCGGCTCATGAAGGCCGATGCCCTGGACCACAGCGCCGCCCACGATCTCATCGGCCATCAGGACATTGCCTGGGACATCGCCGGAGCCATCATCGAGCTGGAGTTGTCCGGGCCGGAAACCATCCGGCTCTGTGTCGTCACCGAGCGGGAGAGCGGCCATCCGGTTTCTCCCGAATTGCTGGCCTTTCTGCTCCCCTGCTATTGCACCTTCCACATGGGCTCCCACCTCATGGTCGCAGGCGCGCTCGGAGTCGGGGAAGAGGCTCGCCTGCGCAGGGCGGCGGACCGTTACGGACGGCTTCTGCGGCAGCATGAAAGCTTGGGCCTGGGAATCCGACCTTAACAGGAACAAGGGAAAGTTCCTGCCCGTTAACGGCCAAGGCAACACATTCACCATGCCGGGCGCGCCTGCCCGGCAGGATCGGTCCCTGCATGTTCTCCGACACTTGGCGGCTCTTGAAGGTGGCATTCGCAGGCTGGTGGAACGACCGAGCCATGAGCCTTGGCGCTTCCATCGCGTTCTTCACCGTCTTCTCCCTCGCCCCGATGCTGCTCGCCGCCATTGCGGTCGCCGGGCTGGCCTTCGGGCGGGACGCCGCCCAGGGCGCCATCGTCGGCGAGCTGGGGGGATTGATCGGAACCAAAGAGGCCTCCGCCCTCGAGGCCATGATCGCCAGCGCCAGCAACGTGGGCTCGGGCGTGATCGGCACCACGATCGGCATCGTGACGTTTCTTCTCCTGGTGACCGGTGCCGTCGTCGAGCTTCAGGACGACCTGAACATCATCTGGAAGACAAAACCGCCCGCGAGCTACGGGATCCTGGATTTCGTCCGCACGAGGCTCGTCAGTCTCGCGTTGATTCTGGGCATCGGCTTCCTGCTGCTCGTCTCACTCGTCATCGACACCGGATTGACCGCGATCGGGCACTATCTCGAGTCCAACTTCTCGGGTGCGACGGTCATCCTGCGCTTCCTGAACAGTTTGGTGGCCTTTGCCATCGCGACTCTCCTGTTCGCGATGATGTTCAAGATGCTGCCAGCCGTGGACCTGAGATGGAGCGACGTGTGGACCGGCTCCCTGGTGACGGCCCTCCTGTTCACCATCGGCAAGTTCCTGATCGGGTATTATCTCGGCAAGAGCAATGTCGCGTCGAGTTACGGTGCCGCCGCCTCCATCATCACGATCCTGCTCTGGATCTATTACTCGTCCCTGATCCTGCTCTTCGGGGCCGAATTCACGAAGGCCTATGCCGAGAGTCGCGGGAGCCGGGGTCAGGGGCGCTCGCCGGAGCCTGAAAAGGAAACGGGCCGGGAGATCCCGACCCGTTCCCCTTCGACCATGGCCTGAGGCCTATTCGGCCGCCTGACGGTTTGCTGGCGCGGTCGGCACGTTGCGCATGCCGCCCAGCACCTCCTCGGCCGAGGCCTTGTAGTTCTTCACGGAACTCGTCCATTGACCCCATACGGTCGGGTCGATCTTGTCGCCGTTCCTGCCGAGATTCTGCAGACGGTGCTTGTCCTCGTCGGTCAGGACCTGCTTCGGCAGCGGCTGAAGGTTCTTCACGTCGTCAGCCTTGATGCCGAGCATCTCGCCGACACGGGTTCCGTAATCGTCATGCACCAGCAGGAGATGCCACACCATGCGCTCCTGCACATCCCGCTCGCACTGGCCCAAGAGCGTGCCCAGGTTGAGGACGAGATCGTCCCGCTCCCAATCCATCATGGTACAGTAGCGGCCTCGGGCGTGGATGTAGTCGTTGCGGCGCTCAATCACGCTGCGGGTCAGCCGTCCATGCACTTCCGGCGGATTGTTGGGCTCCTCGCGCGGGGATTCATGCAGGCCGTTATGGATCGAGGGCTCGAAGTTGATGTGCGGGTTCTGCCCCGGGGCCAGGTCCCGGCGGTAGGACATCTGCCCGCCGTTCAGGTTGGTCGACACCTTGGCATTCTTGGCCTGGTTCACCGGCAGCTGCAGGTAGTTCGTGCCGACGCGGTAACGTTGCGTGTCGGAATAGGAAAAGGTCCGGCCCACCAGCATCTTGTCGTCCGAGAAGTCGAGCCCGTCCACGAGGACGCCGGTGCCCATGGCGATCTGCTCGTTCTCGTTGAAATGGTCCTCCACATTGCGGTTCAGGGTCATGACGCCCACGTGCCGCAGAGGGAAATCCTTCTCCGGCCAGATCTTGGTATCGTCCAGCGGATCCCAGTCGAGCTCCGGGTGATCATGGTCTTCCATGATCTGTACGTACACGTCCCATTGGGGATACTCGCCGCGCTCGATGGCCTCGAAAAGATCCTTGGAGGCCGAGCCGAGATCCTGCCCCTGCACCTTGGCCGCTTCCTCCGCCGTCAGGCTCGCCAGTCCGCAGCGCGGATGGAAGTGGTACTTCACCAGCACGGTGTCCCCCTGGGAATTCACCATCTTGTAGGTGTTGACGCCGAAGCCCTCCATGTGCCGGTAGCTCGCCGGAATGCCGCGCGGGCTGAACAGATGGGTCAGCATGTGCATGGATTCGGGCGTCTGGCTCATGAAGTCGAAGATGCGGTTCGGCTCCTGACGGAAGGTGACGGGATCCGGCTTCAGGGAGTGGATGACATCTGGAAACTTGATGGCATCGCGTATGAAGAACACTGCCAGATTGTTGCCGACGAGATCCCAGTTGCCGTCCTCGGTATAGAATTTTACTGCGAAGCCCCGCGGATCGCGTGCCACTTCCGAAGAATCACGGCCACCGATCACGGTCGAGAAGCGGATGGCCAGCAGGGTCTTCTTGCCGGCGGTCTGGAACAGCTTGGCGCGGGTATATTTCGAAGCCGGTTCGTCGCCGATCTTGCCGGTCGCCTCGAATTCGCCGTAGCACACGAAGCCACGGGCATGGACGACCCGCTCCGGGATGCGCTCGCGATCGAAATGAGTGATCTTTTCGAGGAACTGGTAATTCTCCAGCGTGGCCGGGCCACGGCTGCCCACGGTGCGCTGGGATTGGTTGTTGGTGATAGGATGGCCCTGCCTGTTCGTCAGGACCTGATCCGACGTTCCCGACGGCGCTTGAGGGTTCTTGGCCATGGCGATCTCCCTTGAATGACCGGTTGATAGCGACACGCCCCCCAATTAGGATTGTATGGACGAAGGGCAATCAGCGCCAATCGATATTCCTGACCCGCATGATCAGATTATCTGATTGAGCGCTGCTTGCGGCGGGAGCACGTTGCGGAGGCAACCTCCGGCAATCGCAATGGTTGCGGGCACCAGCTTCACGCGGCGGATTCAGGATCGGTCATCGGAACATGCGGTCGCCCTGCTCGTCGATGATCTGCTTGCCCTTGGCGATCGCAAATGTGGCCGCTTCGTCCTTACTGGGATGCGTCTCGGCCCGCACGAAGCGGTGCTCCTTCATGCCCGTGTCGAAATCCTTCTCGATCACGCCGGCGGTCTGGTACCCGCCCTTGGCGGAATAGGGCGCCGGCCGGATGCGAAAGCCCTTGTACTCCACCGCCTCAGCGGCAGGCTCCTCACGCTCGCCTGTGCTGCCTCCGCCCGACAGGCGGCTCCAGAGGTTCTTCAAGATCGATGCCATTGCTGTCCCTGAACAAGGGTTGATTCGAGGGACGGAGCATAGCCGGGACACGACAGAGGAGCGAATCCTCCAGACCTTCCTGCCCAGCGGCATCGCCCATGCACATCGCTGTCGGAGCAATGACGATGCGATGAAAATCCGCGTCTCTGCCTTTGTTTCCCTCGCCGCCTGGATCATTGTGCTCTTGGCGGGACGAATGATCGCCTATCTGTAGCTTGGCACGTCGCTTTCATTCGTTTGCTCTTCAGTTTTCCGAGCGGGGTCTTTCATGCGCTTCCGGCTGGCGCTTTGCGGAATTCTTCTCTGCTGCGGCACCGCCATGGCCGATCCCGGAACATCCTCGGAGAGTGTCGAGCACGCCCTATGTCGGCTGATCGAGGGCGCCGCGCGGAGCCAGCGGATCCCCCACGATCTCCTCACCAAGCTTATCTGGCAGGAGAGCTCGTTTCGTCCCCATGTCGTCAGCCCTGCAGGCGCGCAGGGCATCGCACAGTTCATGCCGGGCACCGCCCAGGAACGGGGATTGGCGGATCCGTTCGACCCCGAACAGGCAATCCCGAAGGCCGCCGAGTTCATCGCCCATCTGTCGGAGCAGTTCGGCAATCTGGGCCTCGCAGCGGCCGCCTATAACGGAGGACCTGCGCGGGTGACCTCTTGGCTCGCCGGCCAGGGCGGATTGCCCACCGAGACCAGGAACTACGTCATCACCGTCACGGGCCGTTCCGCCGAGGATTGGGCCGCCGATGTCAAGGAGAGGAAGAATGCCGATTGGGATTCCTCCGGACAGACATGTCAACAGATCGTCGCCACCCTGCGCATTCCTGGACGTCGCGAGACGATCGAGGCCCCCTTCGCTCCGTGGGGCGTTCAGCTCGCAGGTAATTTCTCAAAGGAGCGAGCTCTAGCCACGTTCAGGCGTACGAGTCAGGCCTACGCTTCTCTCCTGAAGGATGTGCGGCCGATGATCATCGGCACACGGCTGCGCTATCGCGGGACACGCACGTTCTATCGTGTCCGCGCACCGGCTGAAACACGGCAGGCGGCGGAGCAATTGTGCCGCAATATTCGCACGGCAGGCGGCAGCTGCATCGTCCTGCCCAGCTGAAAAAGCCTGCACCACGCGAATGGTGCAGGCTCTCGATTGTGAATCTGTCCGACGAGTCGATCAGCGACGCTGCGGCCGAAGCGAACGGGCCAGCTCGCGGATGACATTGTCCTCGATGTTGAGGTTCAGATCATTGTCATCGCCGGCTTCGTCATCACCGAGATCCGCATCGGCCGTGGCGGCGGGCCTGGACAGAACACCCCGTTGCGGCTGCTGCGCAACCCTCTCATTGGGCTGTGCGGGCGCCGTCGGCGCATTGCGTTGTCCTGGCCCGGCTTCCGCCGGGCTGCGCACGGGTGCATGTGGGGTATAACCGCGTGGAGCGGAATAGCGGTTCTCAAGCGTGTCGAGCAGGCTGTTAAGAGCCGCGTTCGACATCGGAACATCGGGAGCCTGAGGCGCCCCTTCCAAGGCGATGGACCGATTTTGATAAGCCACTTCCGTCGTGACATCAGAACCGAACCATGACAGGGGTCGGAAATCCCTGGCTTCTTCCTCGCTCTCGAACGGAACAGAGATCAGGTCCAGCGGCCCTGGAGTCACGAAACGGACAATCTGAATGTCGCGCGTGCCGACGGTGAGATGGGTGAGCAGATAGTCGAGCTTGCCGGGTGTGACATCGAGAAGAGCCTCGGCATGGGCGCGCGGCACCTCCGTGCGCTCTTCGATCGGCCCGCTGGGACCTGAGTGAAGCAGAACGAGGCTGCCCTTGTCGCCTTCCACCACCACGAAGGAGCTGCGATCAGCCTGATTGGGGAAGTGGCCTTCCGTGACACGATTGCCTCCCCGTTCCTTGCGGATCAGACGCGCAAGCGATGAAGCAATGAGATAACGTCTGGAAGTAACCATTTTAAGTTCTCTACTATTGATGGAGTGCCGCTCACCGGCTCGCAGAACTAGCAGCATCCATTCTCAATAGAACGAAATTGCAATTCAAATCTCTACGCCGATAAGCTTGGATTTGAGTGCAACAACGTTTACCACTGCAGGAGTTCGAGCCTGTAAGTACCGGTTCTCTTGATAGCCTATGATGGCGTTCCCATGGCAAAGTTCAATGCATGGGGCCAAAAGCTGCCCGAGTTTTGTCGATAAAGTTAACGCCGCTCCAGGTGAAGGGCGGACCCTGCACTGAAACTGCAAACACGATTACCGCTTCGAGTCTGGAGAAGCGGCTCTCATGCATGTTGATCAATCACATAAGTTAAAGGCCTCGGCATCTCGCTGGAGATACCGAGGCCATGCGATGCGTGAAGGTAATCGCGTTACTCGCTGGACTTCGTCTTCGGCACGTAGGGACCGTTGCCGTCGAAGGTGTAGGCCGTCTTCACCGTGGTGTAGAACTCCTGCGCATAGCGGCCCTGCTCGCGAGGACCGTATGACGAGCCCTTCCGGCCACCGAACGGCACGTGATAATCCACGCCCGCCGTCGGCAGGTTCACCATCACCATGCCGGCTTCCGCATTGCGCTTGAAGTGCGAAGCATATTTTAGGCTCGTGGTGCAGATGCCCGCCGACAGGCCGAACGGCGTGTCGTTGGACAGCTCCAGCGCCTCGTCATAATCCTTCGCGCGGGTCACGGTGGCAACCGGTCCGAAGATCTCCTCGCGCGCCACACGCATCTCGTTGCTCACCTCGGTGAACAAAGCCGGCGCCAGATAGAAGCCGGGCGTGTCGCGCTTCAGGAGTTCGCCGCCTGCCACCAGCTTGGCACCTTCCTCCTGGCCGATGCGGATGTACTTCAGATCCTGGTCGAGCTGGCTCTGATCGACGACCGGGCCGATATGCGTGCCGGCCTTCAAGGCATCGTCGATGACGAGCCCCTGCATGCGCTCCTGCATGGCGGCCACGAACCGGTCGTGAATTCCCTCGGTCACGATGAGACGTGAGGAGGCGGTGCAGCGCTGGCCGGTGGAGAAGAACGCGCTGTTGACGGCGCATTCCACCGCCACCTTCAGGTCGGCGTCGTCCAGCACGATCATGGGGTTCTTGCCGCCCATCTCGAGCTGAACCTTCTTCATCGGATCGGCCGTGATGCAGGTCTGCGCCACCTTGCGGCCGGTCGGCACCGAGCCGGTGAACGAAATGGCCGATACCTTGGGGCTCTGCAGCATCGCTTCGCCGACCACGGAGCCACGGCCCATCACCAGGTTGAACACGCCCGCCGGCGCGCCGGCGCGGGCGATGATCTCGGAAAGCGCATGGGCCGAGCCCGGCACGAGGTCGGCGGGCTTGAACACCACCGTGTTGCCGTAGGCGAGCGCCGGGGCGATCTTCCAGGCCGGAATCGCGATGGGGAAGTTCCACGGGGTGATCAGGCCGACGACGCCCACCGGCTCGCGGGTGATCTCCACGTCGATGAAGGGGCGCACGGACGGCACCTTCTCGCCGGCCATGCGCAGGCACTCACCGGAGAAGAACAGGAAGATCTGCGCCGCGCGGGTCACCTCGCCGATGCCCTCCGGCAGGGTCTTGCCTTCCTCACGCGAGAGCAGGCGGCCAAGCTCTTCCTTGCGGGCCAGGATCTCATCACCGACAGCCTTGAGGATGTCGTGACGCTGCTGGATCGTGGAACGCGACCAAGCCGGGAAGGCGTCGTAGGCGGCGGCAATGGCGCGCTCGGCCTCGGCCGCGGAGGCGCGGGCGTACTCGCCGACCACGTCGGTGGTGTTCGACGGGTTGATGTTGGCCGAGGCGTCCGTGGCCGAGACCCACTCGCCGGCAATGTAGTTCTTCGTCATCGTTAACCTGCCTGTCTGGTGTTGAGGAGGCCCCGCTGGGCCAGGTTGGTCATGAAAGCTCCAAGGCCGAAGGTCCACGGCTCGCATTCGGAGCTCGGCTTCATGCGGTTCACGAGCGCTCCAAGTTTGGGCGCCGCGATGGTGACGATATCGCCGCGCTTGTGCGTGAAGCCCATGCCGGCATCGTCCCGGTCCTGCGTGGGAGCGAACATGGTTCCAAGAAACAGGGCGAACCCATCCGGATATTGATGGTGAGCGCCGACCGTCTGCGCAACGAGATCCTCGGGATCACGGCTGATCTTGGTGATCGACGACGAGCCTTCGAGCTTGAAACCATCCTCGCCCTCCACGGTCAGCATCACGTCGGTCCGGCGGATATCGTCGAGGGAGAAGGTCTCGTCGAAGAACCGGATTAACGGACCGACCGAGCAGGACGCGTTGTTGTCCTTTGCCTTCGAGAGGAGCAGCGCCGAGCGGCCCTCGAAATCGCGCAGGTTCACGTCGTTGCCCAGCGTCGCACCGACGATCCTGCCTTCGGCGGTGACGATGATCACCACCTCGGGCTCGGGATTGTTCCAGGTGGATTTGGGATGCAGACCCGCATCCATGAACGCCCCGACGGCCGAGAGGGTCGGAGCCTTGGTGAAGACCTCTGCGTCAGGACCGATGCCCACCTCGAGATACTGGCTCCAGGCCCCTTGCGCGACGAGCACCTCCTTCAGGGCCATGGCCTCGGGCGAGCCCGGCTTGAGCCGGCTCAGGTCGTCGCCGACGAGGCGCAGAACCTCGGCCCGGATGGCCGCGGCCGCGCTGGCATCGCCCCGCGCCCGCTCCTCGATGACGCGCTCCAGCATGGAGACCGCGAAGGTGACGCCGGCCGCCTTGACGACCTGGAGGTCGATGGGGGCGAGCAGCCAAGGCTTCGACGGATCCCGACGATCTGGGGACGTGTTGCCTGCAATCTCTTCAAGGGACCCGACCCGCTCGCCTTTGGCGGCCTTCAGGACGCCCGCCGGATCGTCCAGGGCGGCCAGGCCGCTGACCGTGGAGCAGGTGGCGGAGATGTCGAAGAGGCCATCTTCCCTCACCGCCACGACCGAGGGCCCGATGCCGGGACGCCACACGCGTCCGACAAGGGCGCCCTGGAACCCATCCGCCGGCAGAATTCGGGCTATGTTCGTCGAAGACAGATGGTCCATCGGCTGGCGCTCGCTTTCCGTTTTGCTGTTCAGAGTCGTTTCCCCAGAGCACGGGCCCGATGGGTCCGATGCTCCCCTGTGATGGGCGCATGGCTCAGTACGGGACCGGAGGCTCGCCAGATACGCTTTGCGTCCTTGATATAACCGCCGGGGTGCAGGGGGCTATAGGGAAAATGACTTTCTCCGGCTTCGAGCGAGGAAAGTGTAAACCCGCGCTCTTCGCCATTTCGCATCAAAGTTGCGGCGCGCGAACCCATAGGACCGTCAGCGACCCGACCCCCCGTGCGGATCCGTCCGGAGAGCGGAGAGTTAACCCGGCCTTGAAAGTGTGCTTTGTGCAGATCCTTGAGTCAGGAGCTCCCTTCATGAACGACACCAAGCCTTCGAACGCGGCCAATATCGCTTCGCCCTCCTACCGGCTGGCCGCGATGGATCAGGATTTCCTCCTGGGCGATTCGATGCGGGGCGTCCGGTTCATGCTGGAATATGCCAAGGCAGAGGAGAATCTGCGGATCTGGGGCGTGCGTTCGACCATCGTCATTTTCGGCAGCGCCCGGGTGCTGGAAAACGGCCCCGGGAAGCATCCGTTCTGGTACAGGGAGGCTCGCGCCTTCGGGGCCCTTGCATCGCAGCGCGGCGGTGCCCTGACCGACAACGGCGGCAAGCGGGACAACGTGATCGCCACCGGCGGCGGGCCGGGGATCATGGAGGCGGCCAACAGGGGGGCATTCGATGTCGGCGCTCCCTCCATCGGCTTCAACATCACCCTGCCCCACGAGCAGGAGCCCAATGCTTATTCGACTCCGGACCTGACGTTCCGTTTCCACTACTTCGCCATGCGCAAGATGCATCTGGCGATGCGGGCCAATGCCTTGGTGGTGTTCCCCGGCGGATTCGGCACTCTGGATGAATTGTTCGAGTTCCTGACGCTGCGCCAGACCGGCAAGGCACCTCCCCTGCCGATCGTCCTCTTCGACCGGGCCTATTGGCAATCGGTCATCAAGTTCGATGCGCTGCTCGAACACGGGATGGTGAGCGAACATGATCGCAGGCTCGTGAACTTTGCCGAGACCGCCGAGGATGTATGGAAAACCCTCATCGACAACGGCCTCGTCGTACAGACGTTGGAACGGAAGCCCGATGAGGAATTCTGACGGGACTGTCGTATGCAGGCTGGTTGACAAACCCTTAGGAGGAGTATGAAATATCTTTCATGGGGATTGCGATCTCCCCACGAGGCGACATGCCCAAGCATCGCATCCGCAATAAAACTCAACGGATGCACCCATGTCGTCGTTCAACACTATCTCCCCTGAAAAACTTGCGCGCCTTATCGGCACGCCGAAATGCCCTCTCCTCATCGATGTGCGTACCGATGAGGACTTCGACGACGATCCTCGTCTGATACCCGGCTCCAAGCGCCGATCATTCGAAACCGTCGCCGATTGGTCTCCTGAGCTTGATGGCCCGTCTGCTGTCGTTATCTGTCAAAAAGGCCTGAAGCTCAGCCATGGGGTGGCCGCTTGGCTGCGCCATGCGGGATTGTCGGCAGATTCCCTGGAAGGTGGAACGCAGGCCTGGGCAGAGGCCGGTTTGCCCATGGTCCCGGCCGACCGGATTCCACCTCGTGATCGTGAAGGACGAACGGTCTGGGTCACCCGTTCGCGGCCCAAGATCGACCGGATCGCCTGCCCCTGGCTGATCCGCCGCTTCGTCGACCGCAATGCCGTCTTCCTGTTCGTCCCCACCTCGGAAGTTCAGGGAGTAGCGGAGCGGTTTTCAGCCACGCCTTTCGACATCGAAGGCGACGATGTTTTCTGGAGCCACCGTGGCGAGTTGTGCACCTTCGACGTCATGGTCGAGGAGTTTGGACTTGCGTCCGTGCCTCTGAACCGGCTCACCACCATCGTAAGAGGAGCGGACACAGCGCGGCTTGACCTTGCGCCCGAGGCCCCCGGCCTGCTCGCTGCTTCGTTGGGATTGTCCCGGATGTATGCGGATGATCTCGCACAGCTCGAAGCCGGGCTCCTGCTCTACGATGCATTCTATCGGTGGTCCCGCGATGCGACCGATGAAACGCATAATTGGCCATCGAAGAAGCCGGGGATCTGACGGAATGGATATCGCACGGAACCCAGACAAGCGCATCGCTCAAGTCGCGCCCAGCCACGGCGTCTCGTGGGGCGAGGCTTTTCGCGTCTGGCTGCGTGTCGCGGCCCTGAGCTTCGGCGGACCGGCCGGGCAGATCGCCGTGATGCACCGGATCCTGGTCGAGGAGAAGCGCTGGATTTCCGAAAGCCGCTTTCTCCATGCCCTCAATTACTGCATGCTGCTGCCGGGTCCCGAGGCGCAGCAGCTCGCCACCTATGTAGGCTGGCTCATGCACCGCACCCTCGGCGGCCTCATGGCGGGCGGATTGTTCATCCTGCCCGGCATCGTGGCCATCATGGGATTGAGCTGGATCTATGCTCTCTACGGCAAGGTCGGCATCGTCGCGGCGCTCTTCTTCGGCCTGAAGGCCGCCGTGCTCGCCATCGTGCTCGAAGCGGTGCTGAGAATCGGCAGGCGCGCCCTCAAGAACCGCATCCTGATCGGCCTCGCGGCGGCAGCCTTCGTGGCGATCTTCTTCCTCGGTGCGCCCTTTCCGCTGATCGTGTTCGCGGCTGGCCTAATCGGCTTTCTCTGCGGGCGAGCGGGTCTGCCTCAGTTCCAATCCGGCGGACGACCCGACAGTGGCTCAGGTGTCCATGGCGATCTCCTGGGCGAACATCTTCCTGCCCACGCACATCCGAACATTAAACGAAGTCTGCTTGTCGCGGCGACGTGGCTGACGCTCTGGCTCTTTCCAGTCCTGATGCTCGTGCTGTTCCTCGGCAGGGGCGATGTCTTCAGTCAGGTTGCGGCCTTCTTTTCCAAGATGGCGATGGTCACGTTCGGCGGCGCCTACGCGGCCTTGGCCTATGTGGCGCAGCAGGCGGTGGACACCTTTGGTTGGCTGCGGCCCGGCGAGATGCTCGACGGTCTCGGCATGGCCGAGACCACGCCCGGGCCGTTGATCATGGTGCTGCAATTTGTGGGCTTCATGGCGGCCTTCCGGGACGCCGGCCCGCTCGATCCATTGCTTGCCGGCACCTTGGGCGGCCTTCTCACCACATGGGTGACCTTCGCGCCGTGCTTTCTCTGGATCTTCCTCGGCGCGCCCTACATCGAGACCTTGCGCGGCAACCGGGCTCTGAGCGGAGCGCTTTCGGCCATCACGGCCGCCGTGGTCGGCGTGATCCTGAACCTGGCGATCTGGTTCGGCATCCATACGATCTTCGGCGATGTCCGAGACGTGGCGTGGGGCCCGTTCCGTTTCGATGCGCCGGTATGGGACAGCGTCAGCCTTTGGGCGCTGCTGCTCTCGGGCGCCGCCATCCTGGCCATGTTCCGCTTCCACGTAGGGATGCTGCCCACGCTTGCCGCGACATCGGCGGCCGGAATCGCTCTCTATTGGGCGGGAATCATCGCTTGAAAGCATGAAGTGAGGCGGCTTTCCGCCTCACCTTGATATTGTCGGTATCAGGTCGTGGACGAGATCTGCCCGCCGTCGACGCGCAGGATTCCGCCCGTCATGAACGAGGCCTTCTCGCTTGCGAGGAAGACGGCGGCTGCCGCGAATTCCTCGATCTCGCCGTAGCGGCCTGCCGGAATGCCCGCGCGAGCGGCGGTGGCCACATCCTCGACGGAACGCCCGGTGCGCTCCGCATTGGCGGCATCGAGTTGCTTCAGACGATCGGTGGCGATGCGGCCCGGCGCGATGGCGTTCACGGTGACGCCCGAGGACGCCACTTCACTCGCCAGCGTCTTGCCCCAGCCCACGAGCGCAGGCCGGATGGCATTCGAGATGGCGAGATTCGGGATCGGCTGGATCACCCCCGAGGAGATCACCGAGATGATGCGGCCAAACTTGCGCTCGATCATGCCGGGAAGAAGCTGATCGGCGATCCGCACGAGATTGACGAACATGGCATCGAACGACTGACGCCACTGGTCGGACGATACGCCCTGCGCCTTCCCTGGCGGCGGGCCTCCGCTGTTGAGCACGAGAATGTCCACGCCGCCAAGAGCCGCCGTCACATCCTTCACCAGCGCATCGACCTGATCGACCTTGCCGGTGTCGCAGATGAAGGGAAGGACATCCTTGCCGATCTTGTCAGCCGCAGCTTTCGATCCCTCCATCGTGCGGCTGGCGATGGCGACACGCGCGCCCTCCTGCGCCAACCCTTGAGCGATGCCGAAGCCCAGGCCCTTGCTCGCGCCGAGAACGAGCGCGCGCTTTCCGTTCAATCCTGTTTCCATTCGTAGAACTCCCTTTACAGATTACGGACGCTCGATGCGCTCCATCAGCCATTCGATCTCGGCAATGGTCTCCGGGCTCAGCTTCGGCCCGGGCTTGCGCAGCGTGTCCGACGCGATGATGCCGCGCCGCTTCAGCACGTATTTGCGCACGGCAAGCCCCACGCCGGGCTGCGTCTCGTAGCGCACCAGCGGCAGGTGGCGGTCGAAGAGATCGTGAGCTTCCTTCCGCTTGCCCTGATTGACGAGATCGACCACGCCGACCAGCATTTCGGGATAGGCATAGCCCGTCATGGCGCCGTCCGCGCCGCGCTCCATCTCGAAGGGGAGGAACATGCCGCCGTTGCCGCAGAGAATGGACACGCGGCGTACCTGGCCGGCATCGCTGGCGCGGCGCAAAGTCGTGATCTTGTCGAGACCCGGCCAGTCCTCGTGCTTGAGCATCACGCAGGAGGGGCTCTGCTCGATGATCCGCATGATCACCTTGGGCGTCATGACCACATTGGTCGTGAGCGGATAATCCTGGATCACCCACGGCATGTCCGCGCCGATCGCTTCCACCGCATCGGCATAATAAGAGACGATCTGATCGTCGGTCTTGAGCGTCGAGGGCGGGGCAATCATGACGCCGGCGGCGCCCGCATCCATCACCTTGGCGGACAGCCCCGACATGGCGGCGAAGCCCGCGGCCGAGACACCGACGATGACGGGAACCCGTCCGGCCACCGTAGCGATAACCTGACGGGCGAAGGCAAGAGCCTCGTCCGCCGCCAGCTTGGGCGCTTCGCCCATAATGCCGAGGATCGTCAGTCCGGTGGCGCCGGCTTTCAGATAGGCCTCGACCATCCGGTCGGTCGAGGCGACGTCCACACGCCCATCGCTCTCGAAGGGCGTGGGACAGATGACATAGACGCCGGCGGCAGAACTCGTGAGCAAGGCTTCCTCCATGGCAGGATAGGGCAGGAGAGATCAGGGTCCCTCCATACACCCGCTTTCCGCCCGGTGCACTACCTTAGCTGCAGCCGGCCCTCATACCTTTAGCGGTGGCCGGAACCGCCCTTCTTGCCGCCGCCGTCCTGCTTGTTGACGGTGGCCCAGGCACGACGCTCGGCTTCCTTCTCCGAGACGCCGCGGTTTTCATAGCCTTCTTCAATGTGCTCGGCCTTGCGCTTCTGCTTGTCCGTGTAGGCGGACTTGTCACCACGAGACATGGTTCTCTCCTTTTCAGTCGGCATCGCAGAGAGGCGCCCGAGAGCGCCTACCCTCTCGGCGTTAACCGAATCAGAGAAGCCAAGTTCCGCAATTCTGTTGCGGGCATTTAGCCGCTGTTGCGCAGGCCCGCCGCGATGCCGTTGATGGACAGGTGAATTCCCTGCACGACCTGGTCGTCCGCATCACCCGAACGGTGACGCTTCAGCAATTCGATCTGCAGGTGGTTCAGCGGGTCGAGATACGGAAAGCGGTTGCGGATCGAGCGGGCGAGAAGCGGATTGCCGTCGAGGAGGGATTGCTGCTGCATGATCGCGAGCAGCTGCTTGATCGAAGCTTCCCATTCGTGGCGCAGGCGTGGGAAGATGGCCTCGCGCAGGCTCTCGTCCTCAACGAGCTTCGCATAGCGCGACGCGATGGCGATGTTGCTCTTCGCAAGCACCATGTCCATGTTCGACAGAAGTGCCCGAAAGAAGGGCCACTCGCGGTACATTTCCTGCAGCAGGGCCAAGCCGGTATCGGGATGCTTTTCGAGCCACTCGTTGACCGCGGAGCCGAAGCCGTACCAGCCCGGCAGCATGAGGCGGCACTGCGCCCATCCGAACACCCAGGGGATGGCGCGCAGGTCCTCGATGCGCCGCGAATTGGTGCGCGACGCGGGCCGGCTGCCGATGTTCAGGTTGGCGATCTCGCCGATCACCGTCGATTCCCAGAAATAACGCTCGAAACCTTCGGTCTCATAGACGAGCGCCCGATAGGCCTTGAAGGCGCTGTTCGAGAGTTCTTCCATGGCCTTCAGGTATTCCTCGCGCGGCGCCGATTGGCCCGAATGCAGCAACGAGGCCTCAAGAGTGGCGGCAGCCAGGATTTCGAGATTGCGTCGCCCCAGGTCCGGATTGGAGTACTTGCCCGCGATCACCTCACCCTGTTCCGTGATGCGGATGGCGCCCTGCACGGCCCCGCCCGGCTGCGCGAGGATCGCCTGATAGCTCGGCCCGCCGCCACGGCCCACGGACCCGCCTCGACCGTGGAAGAGGCGGAGAGCCACGCCATGGCGCCTGAACACCTCGATCAGCTCGATCTCCGCCTTGTAGAGCTCCCAGCCCGACGTGAGGAAGCCACCGTCCTTGTTGCTGTCGGAATAGCCGAGCATCACCTCCTGTGCCTGGCCGCGGCTGCGCAACAGGCGCATGTAATCGGGCAGCGCGAAGAGCGCATTCATCACGCCGCTGCAATGCCGCAGATCCGCGATGGTCTCGAAGAGCGGGATGATGTTCACATCCATCTCGCCGTCACGCGGACGCAACAGACCCGCCTCCTTGAGGAGAAGAGCAACTTCGAGGATGTCCGACGGATCGCTCGCCTTGGAGATGACGTAGTTCGGCACGGCCGCGCGACCGTAGCGACGGTGCGCTTCCGCGGCTTCGTGAACGATGGCGAGTTCGGACGAAGTTTCAGCCGAGTAGTCGAGATAAGGTGATGTCAGCAGGCGCGGTGTCGCGAGTTCTTCCAGGAGCAGGGCGACACGCTTGTCCTCCGGCAACCCCTCGTAGTCGGTCCCGGGAACCGCCTTCTCGAAGAGTTCCGCGACCACGCGCTGATGAACGTCGGAGTTCTGGCGCATGTCGAGGCTTGCCAGATGGAAGCCGAACACGTCGACCGCGCGACGCAGTTTGCGCAGGCGTCCCCGCGAGAGGGAGCCCGATCCGTTCGACCGCAAAGAGCGGTGCAAGATCGACAGATCGCCTTCGAACGCCTCGACACTATCATAGGCGGGCGCGTCGCCCACCGCATGACGCGCCACGTCGCCGTGCCCCAGTCGCGCGGCGGTTGCCGCAAGGCGCGCATAGATGCCCGAGATCGCCCGGCGATAGGGCTCGTCCTGACGATGAGGAGAAGGATCGGGCGAGGCCTTGGCGAGTTCGTGAACTTCATCGGAGACGTTTACATAGCGCCCGTCGAGCGACAGCTCGGCACCCAGGCAATGAAGCTCTTCCAGATAGAATCCGAGCGCATGCTTGCTTTGCAGCAGCAGGGCCTGACGCAGAGCATCCGCCGTCACGAAGGGGTTGCCGTCGCGGTCGCCGCCGATCCAGCTCCCCATTCTCAAGAAGGAGGGAAGTTCCGTATTTTCCCAGACGGGATCCATGGCAGAAAGCTGGTCCTCGAGCGCCGCATAGACGCGGGGCAGCTCCTTGAAGAACGTGTAGTCGTAATAGGAAAGACCGTTGTTGACCTCGTCGATCACCTTGAGCCTGTTCCGGCGCAGGATGCTCGTCTGCCAGAGGGTGAGGATGGCGCGGCGCAGGCCGTCTTGGCAGGCTGCCTCCTCGTCCGGAGTCATCTGCTGCCGGTCGCGCTGTGCCAGGATCTGGGAGATCTCCATCTCCCTGTCGATGGTGCTCTTGCGGCGCACCTCCGTCGGATGCGCCGTCAGGACCGGACAGACGAGAGCGGAGCCGAAGAAGGCCTGCAGCGCGTTGTGACTGATGCCCGCCTCCCGAATGAGCTTGAGGGCCCGCGCCAATGTTCCCTCGCGCGGTGCCGTCGCCTCCAGGGTATGAGCGCCCGCCATTGCATGGGCGCGGGAGCGGCGGACATGGTGCTGGTCCTCGGCAATGTTCGCCAGATGCGAGAAATAGCTGTAGGCCCGGATGATCTGGTTGGTGCGCCCGCGCGACAGGCTGTTCAGGATCGTCTCAAGCTCGCGGCGGGCGACTTCATCCTCGTCGCGATGGAAGCGAATCGAGGTCTGGCGGATGCGCTCCACGATCTCGAAGGCCGCCTCGCCCTCCTGTTCACGGATCGTGTCGCCGAGAATGCGTCCCAGAAGCCGGATGTCGTCGCGAAGGGGAAAATCCTTCTCGGGGGTGACGTCGGGATTGATCAGGGACATGGGAGGGCTCCCGCTTCATGTGCATATGTTGCACTGCGAAATAAAACCCTTTGTTACCTCGCGGCAAGCGTAATTTTATTTTAATTCCAACTCAGTTTGCGACAGCCCAGCGCTCCGGCGCCTCCGACTGCCCAATGAGCGCCAGCCCATAAGCAATGGACTCGAACTGGTCGGCAGAGGTCAGCCGCGTCTCGCCGAATCGATCGACGAACAGGCGGCGGATGGCCGGGACGAAGGACGTGCCTCCCGTAAGGAAGACCCGCTCGATGTCCCCCGGCCTCACACCGGCTTTGACAAGCGCCTCGTCGACCGTTTGAGCGATCCGGTCGACATCCTCGGCGATCCAGTTCTCGAAATCGGCGCGGGAGATCTTCGCCTGAATGTCGACACCCTCGCCCTGAAAGCGGAAATCCGTCTCCACATGATTGGAGAGCGCCACCTTGGCCGACGATACGGCCCGGTAGAGGGCAAATCCTAGGTCGTATTCGATGATATCGATGAATTTCTCCAACGGCTCCGGCTCGAGAGCGACACGGGCGAGTTCGCGCAGCTCCTTCAAGTCGCCGCTGCCCTTCATCATGGCGAGCTGGTTCCAGCGGGCGAAGTTGGCGTAGTAGTGATTGGGAATCGACAGGATCTTGTCCATGGAGCGATAAAGACCGCCCTTTCCGAGACGCGGCGACACGACCTTGTCGACGATGCGGTAATCGAAGGCATCGCCCGCAAGGCCGATACCGGCATGCCCCAACGGCTCGGCGCGCAGCACGCCGCCAACTTTCGAGAACCGCATGACCGAAAAGTCGCTGGTGCCGCCGCCGAAATCCGCCACGAGCACGGTGGCGTCGTGATCGAGCTGGCGTGCATAGAAGAAGGCGGCGCCGACCGGCTCATAGACATAACGGGCCTGCTCGGCCCCGAGCCGTCCGAAGGCGGTCCGGTAGCGCCGCATGGCGAGATCGTCGTCCGGATTGTAGCCCGCGAACTGGACCGGCCGGCCGATGACGACATTGCCGGCACCCCAATCCAGCCGGGAGCCGCCATGATGCGCGAGCGTGCGCAGGAAGGCGCTCAACAGGTCCTCGAAAGCATAGCGCTCCCGGAAGATGCGGGTTTCCTTGAAGGAGGCGCTGGCCGCAAAGGTCTTGAAGGACTGGATGAAACGGTGGGCATGGAGCCCTTCCAGGAACTGATCGATGGCCCAGGGCCCGCCCTCGACCTCCGTGCGCAGACCGTTGCCGTGCCGTTCGTCCCAGAAGCAGAGCGCCGTCACATAGACCTTGAGGCGCTCTCCCCCGTGCTCGAAGGTCAGCGCCTCCACATTCCCTTCCGGATCCGCGACGGCCACGACCGTGTTGCTGGTTCCGAAATCGATGCCGATGGAAAAATCAGGGGACACAGGCATGGGGACCTCGGAGGACGGCTTGAAGGGCCGGACGGTCTATACGCCAAGGCCGGACAAGCCAAGGGGAAATGTCAAACACCTCATTCCCCAACGGCACTGCGACCCCGGGGCTGTGGACGGCCCGTTGACCGGCGGGCGCCCCACCCGTAGAAGCCGCGCCTTATGCTTCTTCGGAGACTTTCATGCTATCCATCGGTCAGCGTATCGCGAACGAACTGAATGTTCAGGAATGGCAGGTCAAGGCAGCCGTCGACCTGCTCGACGGCGGTTCCACCGTTCCCTTCATCGCGCGCTACCGCAAGGAAGTCACCGGCACCCTGGACGATGCCCAGCTGCGCAGCCTGGAGGAGCGCTTGCGCTACCTGCGCGAGATGGAGGACCGCCGCAAGACGATCCTCGACAGCATCCGCGAGCAGGGCAAGCTTAACGACGAGCTGGCGCTCCAGATCAACAATGCCGACACCAAGGCACGCCTCGAAGACCTCTACCTGCCCTACAAGCCCAAGCGACGCACGAAGGCGCAGATCGCCAAGGAGGCCGGCTTAGAGCCCCTGGCCGATCTTCTCCTGAGTGAACCCGCCCGCGAGCCGAAGGAAGCGGCAGCCGCTTTCGTCAATGCCGAGAAGGAGGTCGCCACGCCCGAGGCGGCCCTGGAGGGCGCTCGTTCGATCCTTGTCGAGCGCTTCTCGGAAAACGCCGAGCTGCTGGGCTCCTTGCGCGACATCTACTGGGAGCGCGGCAGCCTCACCTCCAAGGTCCGCGACGGCAAGCAGACGGACGGGGCGAAATTCTCCGATTACTTCGACTTTGCCGAGCCGCTGACGAAGCTCCCATCCCACCGCATCCTAGCGCTGTTTCGCGGTGAGAAGGAAGAGATCCTCGATCTGCGCATGGAGGAGGACAAGGATGCTGCCGAGCCCGGCTATGTCAGCCGCTACGAGGGCCGCACCGCGCTCGCCTTCGGCATCGTCGACCAGGGCCGTCCGGGGGACAAGTGGCTCCTGGAGACGGTGCGCTGGGCCTGGCGGACGAAGCTCCGGTTCTCCATCGAGCTCGACATGAAGATGAAGCTCTGGCAGCTCGCGGAAGACGAGGCCGTGAAAGTGTTCGCCGGCAACCTGCGCGACCTGCTGCTCGCGGCTCCCGCCGGCGCGCGCCCGACGCTCGGCCTCGATCCGGGCTTCCGCACCGGCGTGAAGGTGGCCGTGGTGGATGCGACCGGAAAGGTCGTGGCAACCGATACCATCTACCCGCACGAGCCGAAGCGCCAATGGGACGAATCCATCGCGACGCTGGCGCGGCTCTGCCGCGTGCATAAGGTCGAGCTCGTCGCCATCGGCAACGGCACCGCCTCGCGCGAAACCGACAAGCTCGCGGCCGAACTGGTGTCGAAGCACCCGGACCTGAAGCTCACCAAGATCATGGTCTCGGAGGCGGGCGCCTCCGTGTACTCCGCATCGGCCTTTGCCAGCCAGGAGCTGCCGGACCTCGACGTGTCCCTGCGCGGCGCCGTCTCCATCGCGCGCCGCCTGCAGGATCCGCTGGCGGAACTCGTGAAGATCGATCCGAAATCCATCGGCGTCGGGCAGTACCAGCACGATCTCGCGGAATACAAGCTGTCCCGCTCCCTCGATGCAGTGGTGGAGGATTGCGTGAACGCCGTCGGCGTCGATCTCAACACTGCCTCCGCGCCGCTCCTGTCCCGCGTGTCGGGTCTCGGCGAGTGGGTGGCGAAGAACATCGTCGAGCACCGCGATGCCAATGGCCCGTTCAAGACCCGCAAGGCGCTGACCAAAGTCTCTGGCCTCGGCCCCAAAACCTTCGAACTGGCGGCGGGCTTCCTGCGCATCCCGAATGGCGACGATCCCCTCGACGCCTCCGGGGTCCATCCGGAAGCCTATCCGGTCGTGCGCCGCATTCTCGAAGCCACCAAGAGCGACATCAAGGTCGTGATCGGCAACGGGGCCGTCCTGAAGAAGCTCAACCCGCAGGCTTTCACGGACGAGAAGTTCGGCGTGCCGACTGTGAAGGACATCCTGAGCGAGCTGGAGAAGCCCGGTCGCGACCCGCGCCCCGAATTCAAGACCGCCACCTTCATGGAAGGCGTCGAGAAGATCAGTGACCTGAGGCCCGGCATGGTGCTGGAAGGCGTTGTCACGAACGTCGCCGCCTTCGGGGCCTTCGTCGACGTGGGCGTGCATCAGGACGGGCTGGTGCATATTTCGGCGCTGGCCGACACCTTCGTGAAGGACCCGCGCACCGTCGTGAAGCCGGGCGACATCGTGAAGGTGAAGGTGCTCGAGGTCGACGTTCCACGGAAGCGCATCTCGCTGTCCATGCGCATGAGCGATCCGGCCGAGAAGCGGCCTCAGGGCCGCCAGGACGATAACCGGGCCGCGTTCCAGAAGCACCGCTCCCAGACCGAGCGGAAGCCTGCCCCGCAGGCTCAAACCTCCGGCGGCGCGCTGGCCGATGCCCTGCGCCGGGCGGCCATGACAGGCGGCAAGGACAAGGGCAGCCGTAAGTAGGGAGCGGCTTGTAGCCGCCCCTGAACTGCCAAGCGCATCGTGCGAAAAAGTGGTCCCGGTTTTGCGCGCTTAACGATGCGCTCTTCAAAAAGTGGAGCATCGGATGGGTCCCAAAAGTGGCTTCCACTTTTGGGTCCGATGCTCTAGAAGCAAGGCGTCTCACGGGGAGCCCATCCGGGGCTGAGAGGTGGCAAGGCCGCCGACCCGTCGAACCTGATCCGGGTCATGCCGGCGGAGGGAATGAGCATGCGACTTCGCCAGAAAAGCCATGCCCCGTGCAATCCGCGCCGCCGGTCCGGCCTGCCTCATGCATGGGAGCGCCCCTGATGTTACGCCGATTGCTTCTCACCCTCGCGACCCTTGGACTTGCCACAGGCCTTGCCCAGGCCCAGACCAAGCCGACGCTGACTGTCTACACCTACAGCTCGTTCGCCGGGAAATACGGCCCCGGCAAGACCGTCAAGGAGCGCTTCGAGGCGACCTGCGGCTGCGAACTCAACTGGGTCACGGCCGAGGACGCCGGCAGCCTGCTCGGGCGGCTGCGGCTTGAGGGCGAGAACACCAAGGCCGACGTGGTGGTCGGCCTCGACATGAATCTCATGGCGGAGGCCAAGTCTCTCAACCTCTTTGCCCCTCACGGGGTGGATGATAGAAGTTTGACACTTCCTATCACATGGACTGACAGCACCTTCATTCCATTCGACTGGGGCTATTACGCCTTCGTGTACGATGCCAACAAGCTCGCCAATCCGCCCAGGAGCCTGAAGGAGCTGGTCGACAATCCCAACGGCCCGAAAGTGGTCCTGCAGGATCCCCGCACCAGTGCTCCGGGCCTCGGGCTCCTGCTCTGGATGCAGAAGCTCTATGGCGATGAGGCCGGCGAGGCCTGGGGCAAGCTCAAGCCACGGATCGTCACCTTCACCAAGGGCTGGTCGGAGGCCTATGGCCTGTTCCTGAAGGGCGAGGCCGACATGGTGATGTCCTACACCACGTCGCCGGCCTATCACGTCGTCGCGGAGAAGAAGGACAACTACAAGGCTGCCGCCTTCTCGGAAGGGCATTATCTTCACGTGGAACTGGCCGGCATGACCCGGACGACGAAGCAGCCGGACCTCGCCAAGCAGTTCATGGCCTTCATCCTCAGCGAGCCGTTCCAGTCGGCCATGCCCGAGGGCAACTGGATGATGCCGGCGAAGACTCCCGCTGCCGGCCTTCCCGACGCCTTCAGGAACCTCGTGCAGCCGGACAAGGCGCTTCTCTTCACCCCCGAGGAGGTGCAGCAGAACCGCCGCGCCTTCACAGATGCCTGGCTCAACGCCACAGCGCGCTGATCGCCGCCCATGGTCCTGAAGCTGCCCCATCCCGGAACCCTGGTGGCCTTCGCCATCGTGAGTCTGGTCGCGGGCGGGTTCATCGCTCTTGCCACCGTCGATGGAGGGACGCCCGCGCTTCTCTCCATCGGCCCCTATCTCGGGCGCGTTCTCGCCTTCTCCATCGCTCAGGCCCTGCTCTCGACCGCCCTGTCCCTCGTTCTCGGGATCGGCCTGGCGCTCGCGCTCGCCCGCCGCCGGTTTCCGGGGCGCGATCTCGTGCTGGCGACGTTGAGCACCACGATGGTGCTGCCGACCATCGTGGCCGTGTTCGCGGTCTTTGCCGTCTATGGCCGCAGCGGATGGATTGCCGACATGCTGGCCTTCTTCGGACACAGCAGCAGCTTCAGCATCTTCGGTTATCCTGGCATCCTGATCGCGCACGTGTTCCTGAACGGTCCCTTCGTGGCGCGGATTACCCTCGACGGGTTGAACCAGGTCCCGGCCGAGCACTGGCGCCTTGCGGGCGCTTTGGGCTTCACGCCCGCCCAAATCTTCCGCCATCTCGACTGGCCGGTGCTGCGGGCGGAACTGCCCGGCATCGCGGGCCTGATCTTCCTGATGTGCTTCAAGAGCTTCGCCATCGTGCTGGCGCTCGGCGGAGGACCGAGCCGTTCGACGCTCGAAGTGGCGATCTACGAGGCGCTCAAGATCGATCTCGATTTCGGCCGCGTCGCCTGGCTAGCCCTGATCCAGTTGGCGATCTGCCTGTCGATGACGGGTCTGCTCCACTGGGCCTTCACGCGCCCTCCCGTCGGCCACACGATCCGCAGCCTCGTTCGTCGGCCCGATGCGAAGAACAGGCGCCTCAAGACCCTCGACGCCATCGTGCTCATCGTCAGCGCCCTGTTCATCGGGCCGCTCGCCTTCAGCGTCCTGACGGGCTTTCGAAGCCTTCTCGCCGTGATTGATGCCGATCTTCTCCGGGCCTTCCTCACGAGCCTGGCGATTGCGAGCGCGGCCGCCATCCTGGCCTGCCTCCTTGCTTATGCGCTCGCCTCCGCGGCGCGGCGGCGGCGCATCGTCCTGCGCTCGCCGCGCATGGCCGCCTTCTACGATATCCTGCCCGACGCGCTGCTCGCCGTTCCGCCCTTCGCCCTGACCGCCGGCCTGTTCCTGCTGATCCGGCGCTTCGGTGATCCCTCGACGGCGGGTTTCATCCTCTTGCCCCTCATCAACGGCCTCGCAGCCGTGCCCTTCGCCTATCGCTATGTGGCGCCCCATCTCCTCACCACGGAGGAGCGCTACGGCCGCGTCGCCGCGTCCCTCGGCCTCACCGGCTGGTCGAAGCTGACGATCATGGATTGGCCCGTCCTCAAGCGTCCGCTCGCGGCGGGCTTCGCGCTCGCCATGGCCCTGTCCTTCGGCGATTTCGGCATCATCGCCCTCTTCGGCGGTATGGAGCTGGTGACCCTGCCCTATCTCCTCTATGAGCGTCTCGGCGCCTACCGGCTCGACGAAGCGTCGAGCATTGGTCTCGTCATCGTGCTCTTCGCCGTTCTGCTCGCTCATGTGTCCGGTCGATTGTCCCATGCTGGTGATTGAGAACTGCCGTCTGACTTGGCCCGATTTTGTGGCCGATTACACGCTGACCGTACCGGCGGGACATCTCTGCGCCGTCATCGGCCCATCGGGGGGCGGCAAGACCACCCTGCTCCACATGATCGCCGGTTTTGAGGTCCCTGAGAGCGGCACCCTGACCTTCGACGGACAAAACCTTCTACCGCTCGAACCAGCCAAGCGCCCGGCGGCCATCGTGTTCCAGGACCACAACCTGTTTCCGCATTTGAGCGCGGCGCAGAACGTCGCCCTGGGCCTGCGCCCGTCCCTGCGATTGAGCGCGGACGAGAAGCGCCTCGTCAGCGAAATGCTGGACGCGGTCGGCCTCGACGGCTTCGAGGAGCGCAGGCCCGGCGAGATGTCGGGAGGCCAGCGCCAGCGCGTGGCGCTGGCGCGCGCACTCGTCTCTGGCCGCCCGCTCATCCTCCTCGACGAGCCCTTCAGCAGCCTCGATCCGACGCTGCGCCGCGACATGATCCTGCTCGTCGACGCGTTGCGGCGCAAGCGTCCTGTCACGATCCTCATGACGATCCACACGCCCGAGGACGTAGCCGACGTCGCCGACCAGATGGCCTTCGTGGCCGACGGGCGGGTCGTCGCGTCGGGCAAACCCGCCGACATTCTCACGAGCGCGCTCGCGCCCAGGATCGCGGCGGCCGTATCGGATTCGTGAGGCATGACACGCACCACGTCATGGCCGGGCTTGTTCCGGCCATCCCGATTCTCTGAAGCGCCGCACCTTTCCGATCGGGATCACCGGCACAAGGCCGGTGATGACGTGGGAGGTCTCACCCCCGCCCGGCGAGCACCGACAAGCCCGAGGCATCGAACACGTGCAGGGCTCGGCGCGGCACATGGGCCGTGTAGGAACCGCCGGGCGCCGCGTCGGTCTCGCCCGGCGCGCGCACGATCACGTCGTCACCGCTCGCGAGCTTCATGTAGACATAGCTCGACTCGCCGAGCTGCTCGACCGCGTCGATGGTGCCCCGCAACGAGGTCGTGTCGGCCCCACCCTCTTCCATGTGCTCGGGCCTGATCCCCACGGTGACAT
Organism: Microvirga sp. 2MCAF35; assembly: GCF_052115545.1. NCBI lineage: Bacteria > Pseudomonadati > Pseudomonadota > Alphaproteobacteria > Hyphomicrobiales > Methylobacteriaceae > Microvirga > Microvirga sp. 2MCAF35. The sequence goes on along the minus strand of NZ_JBFRGW010000034.1, from coordinate 6,401 downwards.
GGTCGCCGGCCGACAGGCTGCCTGACTTCGCGGGCACGAGTGCTTCCGTGCCTGCAAAGCCGACGGTGGCGCCGGTGCCGTCGACGCGCAGAACCTGCCCCTTGATGAAGTTCATTTTGGGCGAGCCGATGAAGCCAGCGACGAACAGGTTGCGAGGATAGCGATAGAGCTCCAGCGGCGCGCCGACCTGCTCGATCCGGCCATGGTTCATCACCACGATCTTGGACGCGAGCGTCATGGCCTCGATCTGATCGTGGGTGACGTAGATCATCGTGGCGCCGAGATCCCGATGGAGCTTGGCGATCTCGAGACGCGTGTTGACGCGAAGCGCCGCATCGAGGTTCGACAGCGGCTCGTCGAAGAGAAAGACGCTCGGGTTTCGCACGATGGCCCGGCCGATGGCGACACGCTGGCGCTGACCGCCCGACAATTCGCGCGGCTTGCGATCGAGAAGCGGGGTGAGCTTCAGAATTTCCGCCGCCTGCCGCACGCGGCGGTCCACCTCAGCCTTGTCCGTCTTGGCGAATTTCAGCCCGAAGGCCATGTTCTTATAGACGTTCATATGCGGGTAGAGCGCATAGGACTGGAACACCATGGCGATCTTGCGATCCGCCGGCGGCAGCTCGTTCACACGTCGGCTGTCGATCCTGATCTCGCCGCCGCTCACCGTCTCGAGGCCCGCGATGATGCGCAGCAGCGTGGACTTGCCGCAGCCGGACGGCCCGACGAAGACGACGAATTCCCCGTCCTCGACGGAGAGATCGATGTCGCGCAGGATCTCCGTCGCGCCGAAGGACTTGGCCACACCATGCAGGGAAACATCAGCCATCGCGATCAATTCCAACCATGAACCGTCACTTCACCGCGCCGGCCGTGAGGCCGCGCACGAGATAACGCGAGAAGACGAGATAAAGGACGAGCACGGGAGCGATCGCCAAGGTCAGTGAGGCCAGCACGGCGTTCCAATCCGTCACGTACTGGCCGATGAATTGCTGGACGCCCAGGGTGATGGTCTGCTTGCCGTCGCCCGGCGCCAGGATCAGCGGGAACCAGAGATCGTTCCAGACCGGCACCATGGTGAACACGGCGACTGTCGCGACGGCCGGGCTGATGAGCGGCAGGATGATGCTGAAGAAGATCCGGTATTCGCTCACCCCGTCGCAGCGGGCCGCATCGCGCAGATCCTTCGGGATCTGCTGGATGAACTCGCCGAGAATGAGGATGGCGAGCGGCAATCCTTGCGCCACATAGACGAGGATGAGCGCGGTGAGCGTGTTGACGAGGTTCAGCTCCACCATCATGCGCAGGATGCTGACGCTGCCTAAGCGGATCGGCACCATGATGCCGATGGCGAGATAGAGGCTGAGCACGGTGTTGCCGGGAAATCTGTATTCCGTCAGCGCCCAGGCAGCCATGGCGCCGATGAGCACGATCAGCACGAGGGAGACCAGCGTCACCGTCAGGCTGTTGAAGAAATAGAGACCGAAATCCGCATTGGCGAAGACCCGGTCGAACCCGATGGTGGTAAAGGTCTGGCCGTTGGGCAGCCCGAGCGGATCGGCGAAGATCGCGCGCCGCGTCTTGAAGGCGTTGACCAGGATGAGCAGGATCGGGCCGAGCGCCAGGATCGTGTAGAGGATGAGCGCGATATGGACGGCAATGCGGCCGGGCCTGACGGTCGTTCCTCTAACGGTTGATGCCATGGCGCCCTCAGAACGTGTGCCGCTGCAGCCGCCGCTGCACGCCGAAAAGATAGATCAGCACGCCGATCAGGATGATGACGAGCATGGCGGTCGCCACCGCGGCCCCCATGGTCGGGCTGCCGACCTGGAGCTGGAAGCCGAAGAAAGTGCGATAGAAGAACGTGCCGAGAATATCGGTGGAGAAGTTCGGACCGGCGAGCGCGCCCTTGATCGCGTAGATCAAATCGAAGGCATTGAAATTGGCGACGAAAGTGAGGATCGACACGACGCCGAGCGTCGGCAGGATCAGGGGCAGGCGCACGAACCAGAACACGCTGAAAGGCCCTGCCCCGTCGACGGTGGCGGCATCGAGCAGGTCGTCGGGAATGTTCAGGAGCGCCGCATAGATCAGCATCATGGGAATTCCGACGAACTGCCAGACCGAAATCAGCGAAACGGTGAGCAGGGCCGTCGATTCCTGGCCGAGCCAAGGGCCGAACAGGCTCCCCAGGCCAACGGCCTTCAAGAGGCTCGGCGCGATGCCCCAGAGCGGATTGAGGATGAGCTGCCAGATGAAGCCGATGATGACCACGGACAGCATGGTCGGCAGGAAGATGAGCGTGCGGTAGACGCTTCCGCCGGTGAGGCGCGGCAGGCTGAGCAGCATGGCAAGACCCAAGCCGATGCCGTTCTGCACCACCATGTGGATCAGGAAGAAGATCAGGTTGTTGCGCAGCGCGTTCCAGAATTGGCCCGACCAGTTGGGATCAGCCAGAAGGGTCCGGAAGTTCTGCAGGCCCACGAAGCTGCGGATCCCGGCCTCGTCGCCCGCATAAAGGCTCAGGCGGATCGTGTCGATCAGGGGATAGATCGAGAACAGTGTGTAGATCGCAACCGCCGGAGCGAGGAAGACCGCGATGTGGACGGGAAAGCGCGAGCGGGCCCGCACCGCATCCGTCGACTGAACCTGTGAAGCCGTGAGATCCGTCATGCTGCTCCGGGCCGAAGGAGAAGGAAAGGCGGGCCGCCTTTGGGAAGCGGCCCGCCCTGTCGCGTGTCGGCGCTTACTTCTTGTGCGGCTCGTACCAGCTCGCGAGGCCGTCCTCGGCCTTCTTGGCGGCCTCTTCCGGCTTCATGGTGCCGTTCATCACCTGGGCGCTCACGTTCCAAAGCTCGTTCTCGAGGTTCGGCGTGCCGCGTGACAGGATCTGGTAGGAGTTGCGGATCGAGCTTTCGCAGGTTCCGCGCCAGCCGACGAACTTCGCCGCGACCGGGTCCTTCACGGTGACCTTGTCCTTGGAGAGCGGGAAGAAGCCCGGCAGCTCGTTGGCGTAGATGTCCGCGAACTCGGGAGACGCCACCCAGGACAGGAAGGTCTTGGCCGCGTCCATGTTCTTCGACTTGGCGTTGATGCCGATCGCGATGTCCGTGTGGTCGCTGATGTAGCACTTGTCGCCGTCCTTCACGACGGGCGGCGCGAAGGCGTCGAACTGGAAGTCGGCCTGCTTGCGGAAGATCGGCACGTCCCAGGAGCCGGCCGGATAGATGGCCGCGCGGCCGAGCGTGAACAGGTTCTGCGTGTCGGGATATTTCTGCGACTTGTAGCCGTCGCCCATGTAGGGAGCCCAGCTCGCCAGTTCCTTGAACACGTCCACGTAGGCCGGATCGGTGAACTTCTGCTTGCCCTCGATGAGCGCCTTGCGGCCCTCCTCGCCCTTCCAGTAGTTCACGCCGATATTCTGGAAGCCCATGGTGGCGGCTTCCCACTGATCGGCCGTGCCCATGGCAATCGGCGTATACTTGCCGTCGGCCTTGATCTTGTCGAGCACCGCGTGGAACTCGGCCACGGTCTTCGGCGGCGTGAGCTTCAGCTCGTCGAAGATCTCCTTGTTGAAGACGAAGCCGTGGATGACCGAGGCCATCGGCATGCAGAAGGTGGTCTTGCCGTCGTCCGTGGACCAGGCGCTCTTGGCCACGTCGGAAAAGTTCTCGATCCCTTTCACGTCGTTGACGGAAACCAGGTTGCCCTTCTTGAACAGATCCAGGGAGGCGTCGAACGGGCGACAGGTGATGAGATCGCCCGCCGTGCCGCCGGCGAGGCGCGCGTTGAGGGCGGCGTTGTACTCGGTCGGCGGATCGGCCTTGAACTGCACCTTGATGTCGGGGTGCTTCTTGTTGAAGGCCGGAATGATCTTGGTGTTCCAGACATCCGCGTCGTCGTTGCGCCAGCTCTCGATGGTGAGCGTCTGGGCCGACGCCGCATGGGCGAAAGCAAGGGCCGACGCGGCCACCGAGGCGCCCGCGAGCAGCCGTCCTGCACGGCGCAGGAAAGCTTTCGAGTGGAGTTTCTTCATCGTCTTCGTCCTCCGTGACCGAGAGGCGTTCCGGACGCCCCTGAATTAATGGCCCTCTGATTGTCCCGTGCCGGTTTTACTGCATTCTTGTGTTTTCCCACGGACCAGCCTGACTGTTCCACCGGAAAGCTCATTGGACAAGTGACCTCATATTGGTATCGGCAAAAATCAAAGACAACTCCTCTTTGCGGACATTGCTCATAATTTGCCGGCTCTCCATTTTGGCCGCGTTGCGCTCTTTACGGATGAGCACTGCCGGCAGCTGTGGACAACACGCCGGGATATTCCACGATGGCACCTCTTCCCGAACTGGACATTAAGTGGCATGGTGCCTGTCCGTAAGATCGACTGCGAGATCCGATTGCATGACCGACCTTCTGTTCCTTGGCATTGACGGCGGCGGCACCAAGTGCCGGGCCCGGCTGCGCGATGCGAAAGGAACGCTTTTGGGCGAGGGAACGGGCGGTCCGTCCAATATCCGCCTCGATCCCGAGCTGGTCTGGAACTCGCTCCTGACCGCCTGCCGCGAGGCGCTTTCGCCGGCGGGGCTCCAGGAGAGCGATCTCAAGCGCATTCACGCCGGCATGGGGGCGGCCGGCGCCGGGCAGACCAGCGCGGTCGAGCGTCTTCTGTCGCGCGGCCATCCCTTCGCCTCCTTCGAGATCGAGACGGATGCCCACACGGCCTGGCTCGGTGCCTTCAAGGGGGGCGACGGCGCCATCCTGATCGTCGGCACCGGCTCCTGCGGCTATGGCGGCACCAGCGGCCAGTGCCATTATGTCGGCGGCTGGGGCTACGAGATTTCCGATGAAGGCAGCGGCGCCGCCATCGGGCGCGAATTGCTGCGCCGCTGCATCTGGGCCCATGACGGCCGCATCGCCGCGACGCCGCTCTCCGAGGCGGTTTTGACAGAGTTCAACAACGACCTCGAAATCCTGATCGACTGGGTCGGCAAGGCGCGGCCAGCCGATTACGGACGCTATGCGCCGCTCGTCCTGCAGCATGCGGAACGGCGCGATCCGCTCGGCATCGCCATCATCGAGAATGCGGCCGCAGGCTTGAGCGCGATCGGCATGCGCCTGCTCGATCTCGGCGCGCCCGCGATCTGCCTCTTCGGCGGATTGTCGGAACCGCTCCGACCCTGGCTGTCGCCGCCCATCCAGCGAACCATCGCGGACCCCATGGCCGACGCGCTCGATGGCGCCATCCTGCTCGCCCGCACGGCTCTCCAGGAGCCTCGGCCATGAACGACCAATCGAGCGAGCCGCTCGCCTTCGTTCCCCTGGACGACGGCAACCCCACGCCGCTCTATCTCCAGCTTCAGCAATCCATCGAGGAGGCGGTCCGCAAGGGAGCGCTCAAAGCTGATGCGGCCCTTCCGGGCGAGCGGGATCTGGCCAAGCAGCTCGGCATCTCGCGCGTCACCGTGCGCAAGGCCATCACCGGGCTCGTGCAGAAGGGCGTGCTCGTCCAGCGCTGGGGCTCGGGCACCTTCATCGCGCCGCAGATGCGCCTCGAACAGCCCCTGTCCCGCCTGTCGAGCTTCACCGACGACATGTCGGCCCGCGGCCTGAACTCCTCGGCCGTGATGCTGAGCCGCTCGACCGGGCCAGCCTCCACGGACGAGCTGATGGCGCTCGGCCTCTCGCCGGGAGACCTCGTCAGCCGCGTCAACCGCCTGCGCCTCGCCAACGGCATTCCCATGGCGATCGAGAACGCGGTCATTCCCTCGAAGGTCTTGCCCGATCCCTCACTCGTCCGGCAATCGCTCTATGCGGTGCTGCACGAGCAGGGCTTCATGCCGACCCGCGCCCTGCAGCGTCTGCACGCGGTTCTCCTGAACGAGGAACAGGCCGAGCTGCTCGGCGTTGCGCCTCGGAGTCCCGCGCTCTACATCGAACGTCGCTCGTTCACCGCCGCGGGCGAAGTCGTCGAGTTCACCTCGTCCTATTACCGGGGCGACGCCTATGATTTCGTGGCCGAGCTGACCATCAGCCAGCCCGAACGGATGCACAACGATGATACCTGACACGAATGCTTCTTCCATGACGGCCATGCTTCGCGAGGCGTGTGAGGCGCCTGAGGTTGTGGCGCGGTTGCTTGCGCGCAACGCACCCCTGTGCCGCGATCTCGGGGCGCGCCTGCGCGCCGCCCCGCCGCCGTTTGCCGTCACCTGCGCGCGCGGCAGCTCGGACAACGCGGCGACCTTCGTCAAGTACCTGCTCGAAATCCAGTCCGGCCTCGTCACCGCCTCGGTCGGCCCCTCCGTCACCTCCGTCTACGACGCCCGCCCGCGCATGCGCGACGCCCTGTTCCTCGCCGTGTCGCAATCCGGCCGCAGCCCCGACATCCTCAACCTCGCCCG
>NZ_JBFRGW010000033.1:0-50522 GCF_052115545.1 Microvirga sp. 2MCAF35 | reverse complement strand
GTCGAGACGCACGAGAACTGGCTGGAAGCCCACCGCTACCTCAATATGGAGGATCTCAAGGAGCACAAGAAAACCACTCTTCGCGAAGCCGCTTAGCCAGCCCGACCGGCCGCCCCTCTTTGCAGAACTTGACGCACACAATCACGGGGGCCGAACGAAGCACAACGCTGCTTGCCTTTGCCTGGCATGCCACGGTTCTGGGTTCCCGCCTTCGCGGGAATGACACGGGCGCAGGTGCCAATGCCCTATCCCGATCCGGACCAACCCCGCCGCGTCATGGCCGGACTTGTTCCGGCCACCCGCGTCTTGGGAACCACAACGCTGCCAAGGGATGCTGGGCATGACGGATGCAGGATCCCCTTAAGCCTTGATCTTGTATCCGGTCCTGAAGACCCACCAGACCGCAGCGAGGCAGATCAGCATGAAGACCATGGTCATGGCGAGGCTCAAGCCGACGCTCACATCGGCGACGCCATAAAAACTCCAGCGGAAGCCGCTCACCAGATAGACCACCGGGTTGAACAGGGCCACCTTCTGCCAGAAGGGCGGCAGCATGTTGATGGAGTAGAAGCTGCCGCCGAGGAAGGCGAGGGGCGTGACGATCATCAGCGGGACGACCTGCAGCTTCTGGAAGCTGTCGGCCCAGATGCCGATGATGAAGCCGAAGAGGCTGAAGGTGATGGAGGTCAGCACCAGGAAGGCGATCATCCAGACGGGATGCGCGATGGAGAAATCCACGAAGAGACGCGCCGTGACCAGGATGATGGTGCCGATGATCACCGACTTGGTGGCCGCCGCTCCCACATAGCCGATCACCGTCTCCAGGGCCGAAATGGGGGCCGACAGGAGTTCGTAGATCGTGCCGGAGAACTTCGGCATGTAGATGCCGAACGAGGCGTTCGAGATGCTCTCCGTCAGGATGGAGAGCATGATCAGCCCCGGAACGATGAAGGCGCCGTAGCTTACGCCGTCGATACTGGCCATGCGCGAGCCGATGGCGGAGCCGAAGACGATGAAATAGAGCGAGGTCGAGATGACCGGAGACGCGATGCTCTGCATCAGCGTGCGCCAGGTGCGTGCCATCTCGAAGAGATAGATGGCCTTGATGCCGTACAGGTTCATGGGCGCCCCTTGACCAGGCTGACGAAGATCTCCTCGAGCGAAGATTCCGAAGTCTGCAGATCCTTGAAGTCGATGCCGTGCTCGCTCAGGCGGCGCAGAAGACCCGCGATGCCTGTTTCCTGCGTCTGCGTGTCGAACGTGTAGACGAGTTCGGTGCCGTCCGTGGAAAGCTGTAGATTGTCGGAGCGTAGCCCGGTCGGCAGGGCGGAGAGAGGGCTCTGCAGGTGCAGGGTGAGCTGCTTCTTGCCGAGCTTCTGCATCAGGACGTTCTTGTCCTCGACCAGGATGATCTCGCCTTTGCTGATCACCCCGATCCGGTCGGCCATTTCCTCGGCCTCCTCGATGTAATGGGTGGTCAGGATGATGGTGACGCCGCTCTCCCGCAGAGCGCGGACCATGTTCCACATGTCCCGCCGCAGCTCCACGTCGACGCCGGCGGTCGGCTCGTCGAGGAAGAGGATCTTGGGCTCGTGCGACAGCGCCTTGGCGATCATGACCCGGCGCTTCATGCCGCCGGAGAGGGCCATGATCTTGCTGTCCCGCTTCTCCCACAGGGAAAGGTCTTTCAGGATCTTTTCGATATAGGCGGGATTGGGCGGTTTGCCGAACAGGCCCCGGCTGAACGTCACCGTCGCCCACACGCTCTCGAACGCGTCAGTGGTGAGTTCCTGCGGCACGAGGCCGATCTTGGTGCGTGCCGCCCGGTAGTCGCGGATGATGTCGTGCCCGTCGGCCGTGACGGTGCCCGTGCTCGGATTGACGATCCCGCAGATGATGCTGATCAGGGTCGTCTTGCCGGCGCCATTGGGGCCGAGCAGCGCGAAGATCTCGCCCCGGCGGATCTCCAGATCGATCGTCTTCAGAGCCTGGAAGCCCGATGCATAGGTCTTGGCAAGGCCGGAGACGGAAATGATGGGATCGGAGGCGCCCGTGGGGCGGAGCATCTCAGGGGAATCGAGTGGTTTCATGCCGGGGTGATAGCATGACGGGGGATGGTGCGGAATGGGCGCGGGATCATGCCCCTCCGGCATCGTCACCGGCCTCGTGCCGGTGATCTCGAACAATTTGAGCGCCGCGCTTTTCCAATCGGGATGGCCGGCACAAGGCCGGCCATGACGTAGAGGGCGTCATCCCGGGTTTGCCGAGATCATCAGTTCTGGGCGTGCGGAACCGGAATGATGTTGGGAGCGATCACGCGCACGGTCTTCTTCTGGCCGTTGCCCGCGACGACCTCCTGCTTCGAGCCCTCGCCCTGGCCGACCACGGCATTGGTCTCGATGGATTGTGGTCCGATGCCGGCCGATTCCTTGCTGGCGGTCGGGGCGGCGGCGGCGATCTCGGCGGCTTCCTTGGACTCCTCGTCGGCTTTCTTATCGGCGGCCTTGCGGGCGGCCTGCACCTTTGGCCTGGAGAGCTCCTCCGCCTTCTCGGCGGTGACGATCACGTCGCCCTTGCGCTGCTCGAGCATGCTCTCAGCCTTGCGCAGAACCGCGGCCCAGCTTTCGCCCTGCTTCTTGCAGGCGCAGCTCTCGTCGAAGGTCTTGCGGAATTTGAAGGCGTTCGCCAGCGACGTATAGGGCTGGTTCGTGGAGAGCGAGGCAGCCCGGTTGAGGCCCTGATCACCGCCCGGATAGGCGAAGGCCAGGGTTTCCGTGCCCGGGCAGAGGGACTGGCACATCTCGTTGGCGCTCTGTCCGCCACCCGGGGGAGTGGTCAGCGGGAAGAAAGACCCGTCGCAGGTCTTCACGCAGATCAGGCGTCCGCCACCCATGGAACGCGGTTCGTCGTCGGCGATGATCGGCTGCCCCTCGGGCATGATCTCCTGCTGCTGTTGCTGGCGCGGAGCGCCGAACAGTGATTCGAAGAAGCCACGGGGTTGGTCGGTCGAGCAGGTCTGCTGGATGGCGACCTGCAGCTGCCGGCGGCGTGCCTCGATCTGGCTCTGGTCGACAGCCTGCGAGGCGAGCTGGGCATAGCCGGCCTCGAGTTGGCGGATCTGCTGGGCGATGGAGCCGCATTCGGCCGGGGCCGGACCCGACAGGAAGCCGAGCGGGCCGCGTTCGCAGCCGATGTTGCGGTAGTAGCCGACGAGGCGGTTGATCTCCATCCGCTGGGCCTGCATCTGCCCGGTCGGCGCGCTGCCGCCGCTGCGGTCCAGGGAAGCGAGTTCAGCCTGGAACCGCTGACACTGTGCCGACTGGGCATAGGCGGCCTGCCCGGCGGCCAGAAAGGCCGTCACGGCGATGAGGGAGCGGAGAAAAGATATCTTTGCCATAGAGCTGATCGCAGAACCGGTCCGTTGCGGCATCGAATGCCTGGGTCAGGCAGGTCATGTGCCGCTGGAATTTGACCCTATTGTGATTAACGCCTTGCCCCCTTCGAGGGAAGCTGTCTAGCTTCCTGCGAACAGCGACTCCGAAAAGTGATCCCGCATGTACTCCCATACGACGATCGGAGCAAATGACCTTGCCCGGGCGAGAACCTTCTACGATGCGGTTCTGGCGCCTCTTGGCCTGGAAGTCCGCTTCTCGGACGACAGCATCGTGGGCTGGGGCTTGGCCGGCGGCCGACCGCAATTCCTCGTCGTGCGCCCCTTCGACGGCAGAGAGTCGAGTGTGGGCAACGGCGCCATGATCGCGCTGCTCGCCTCGAAGCGCAGCCTGGTCGATTCCTGTCATGCGGCTGCCCTCGAGCAAGGCGGAACCGACGAGGGGCCGCCTAGCCTGCGGCCTCAATACCACCGCAACTATTACGGGGCCTATTTCCGCGACCTCGACGGCAACAAGATCTGCATCGTCAGCCATCACGCCGAATGAGCCCTCGTCAAAAGCCCAAGCCATCCCCACATGACAGCGTAACCGTGGGAGATGACTGGTACGATGCTTGCTCGAATTGCCTTGGCTCTGGTTGTGACGATGGCTGCCGTGACCGGCGCTGCTGCCCAGGAGCCCGACCTGATCTTCAAGAAGTCCACGGTCTGGCGGGCGCTCACCCCCGACGACAAGCTCGCGGTTTACGGGATCGACGATCCCGTAGTCGAAGGCGTGGCCTGCCATTATACGACCCCGGAGCGCGGCGGCATTTCCGGCACCTTCGGCGTGGCCGAGGAAGTCTCGGACATCTCCCTGTCCTGCCGGCAGGTGGGGCCGGTGAAGTTCAAGCAGAAATTCGGCCAGGGCGACGTGGTGTTCAGTGAGCGCCGGTCCCTGATCTTCAAGAAGATGCAGATCGTCCGCGGCTGCGACGCCAAGCGCAACACCCTGGTTTACATGGTCTATTCGGACCGGCCTATCGAGGGTTCGCCCAAGAACTCCACCTCGACCGTCCCGCTGATGCCCTGGGGCACCGAGGTTCCGCCCAAATGTGGGGAGTGGCTGAAATAGGGGTCAGGTGGCTGCCTCGCCGAGCAGCAGCCGCGCCGCCGTCACCCACATGATGAGCCCGATGGCGACGTCGAGGATCCGCCATGTGACGGGCCGGGCGAAGAATGGCTTCAGGAGACGGGCGCCGAAGCCGAGGGAAAAGAAGAACGTGAAGGAGGCCAGCATGGCGCCGGCGGCGAAGGATCCCTTGTTCTGGTCGAACTGCGTCGAGATGGAGCCGATCAGGACCACCGTATCCAGGTAAACATGCGGGTTGAGCCAAGTGAAAGCGAGGCAGGTCAGGACGACCCGGCCGAGGCTTTCCGGCGCCGCCTCGGACGGCCTCAAGGAAGCATTCCCGAACGCGGCCATGAAGCTGCGCGCCCCGTACACGAGAAGGAACGCGGCGCCGCCATAAAGTAGGATCGTCTTGGCCCAGGGCACCCTCGCGCTGAGCTGCGCGAAACCCGACACGCCTGCCAGGATGAGGACGGCATCCGACAGGGCACAGGTGAGACAGACGGCAAAGACATGCTCGCCGCGCAGCCCGACCCGCAGGACGAAGGCGTTCTGCGCTCCGATGGGAAGAATGAGGCTGAGGCCGAGCAGGAAGCCGGCGAGAAGGGTTGAGGTCATGTCGATGGTCCGAGAAGCAGTCGACGCCTCATAGACCCTGACATAGGATTAGTGCACTTAAACAATCTCATTCCGAATTAGAAAAACTAATCCGATGCTGGACTATGCCCTTCTCTCCGCCCTCGCAGCCGTCGTGCGTACCGGCAGTTTCGAGCGGGCGGCGGAGCATCTCAATGTCACCCCCTCGGCTGTTTCCCAGAGAATCAAGCTGCTGGAGGAGCGAATCGGAGCCGTTCTCGTGGTTCGGGGCCAGCCCTGCACGGCCACAGACGCCGGTCAGCGATTATGCCAACATGTGGAACAGGTCGCGCTGCTTGAAAGCTCTTTACGCCGGACCCTGCCCGGACTTCAGCCCGAGAGCCGTCCGGTCACCCTGCGTATCGCCGTAAACGCGGACAGCCTCGCCACCTGGTTCATTCCGGCCATGGCGCAGACGACAGGGTTCCTCTTCGATCTCGTGATTGACGATCAGGACCACAGTGCCGAGTGGCTGAGGCGAGGGGAGGTCTTGGCCGCTGTGACCTCCCATGGCAAGCCGATCCAGGGCTGCGACAGTTATTCGTTGGGCAACTTACGGTACCTTGCGACCGCCAGCCCCGCGTTCGTGGAACGATGGCTGCCGGACGGCTTGAGCGAGCATTCGGCGGCTCATGCGCCCTGTCTCGTTTTCAACCGGAAGGATCAGCTTCAGGCGCTCTGGCTCCGGCGGGCCTTCGGTGCGGATGTCGTGCCGCCTGTCCACTGGCTGCCGTCATCGCAGGCTTTCGTGGATGCCGCCTTGTCAGGGTTGGGATGGGGAATGAACCTGGAAGCCATGGTTCAGAAGCACATCCGCTCCGGTCGCCTTGTGGCCTTGGAGCCTTCCGATCCGCTGGAAGTGTCCCTGTTCTGGCAGCAGAGCCGGATCGTCGGTCCGCTGCTGGGAGATCTGACCCGGGCTGTCGTCGAGACCGCCCGGACCATGCTCTCACCCATGCCGACTTAGTTGGAGCAGGTTACGGAAACCGGGCGCTCCTCGGGGGTGAGGGCAGCCTTCTGGATGGCGCCCGTTACCTCGTCAGGGTTGATCTGGCGATAGGAAACCGCCTTGGCGTAGCCATGAGCCTCGCACCAGGCGGTCGCCACAACTTGGCCACATGCCTGGGTTGTGATCAGGCATTCCGCGACGCCATAGCCGTCGGCGGCGGGGACCATGAAGGTGGCTTCGGTCGAAGAGGCCTGGGTACCGTTAGGAAGCAGCGTCAGGGACGCGGCTGCAAGAAACACGACAGTACCCATTCCGAGCATGGTGAATGCGCGGCGCATCGCAGACCTCTTTTGTTGAACTCGGGCCATTATGCCACGAGTGTGCGTGAACAAAGCTCTAACGCGCTTTGCTGGGACGCGTTTCATGCGGCCGTGCAAATAAAACATGCTTACCGAATCGGAAACCTTGACGTCCCAGGGGCGAAAAGGCATTGATGGCTTCATGAACACGGCAACGATCCTCATTTCCGGGATTATTTGCGGCTAGCGCATTTCGCTGGCTGGAGCCGTCTCGTTCTCATTCCAAGATCGAAACCATTCTCCGGCCTGCGGCCTGACAGGGATTTGGTTTCATGGCGGCAAGCTTGAGGCTCTACAACACGTTGACCCGGTCGAAGGACGCTTTCGTCCCGATCGACCCCGGGAACGTGCGCCTCTACGTCTGCGGACCCACCGTTTACGACTACGCTCACATCGGCAATGCCCGCCCGATCATCGTCTTCGACCTTCTCTTCCGTCTGCTGAGATATGTTTACGGTAAGGAAGCCGTCACGTATGTGCGCAATATCACCGATGTGGACGACAAGATTAACGCCCGGGCCGCCCGGGATTACCCGGGCCTGCCCCACAACGAGGCTATCCGCGTCGTTACGCAGAAGACGGAAGAGCAGTTCCACGCCGATATCCGGGCGCTGGGCGTGCTCATGCCGGAGGATGTGAACGAGGCGGGCGAGGCTCCTCGCTTCGTCGAGCCCCGGGCAACCGAGCACATCGACGAGATGCGCATGATCATCGAGCGGCTGATCGCGCGCGGCGCGGCCTATGTCGCCGAGGAGCACGTGCTCTTCTCCGTCGCCGCCATGCAGAGCCTGCCGAACGTCCCGAAATATGGCGCCTTCTCGAAGCGCTCCCTCGACGAGCTGCTCTCGGGCGCCCGGGTGGACGTGGCGCCCTACAAGCGCGACCCGATGGATTTCGTGCTCTGGAAGCCTTCCGGCCCGCAGGATCCCGCCTGGCCGTCGCCGGCGGGCATCGCGACCCCGGGGCGTCCCGGCTGGCACATCGAGTGCTCGGCCATGTCCTGGAAACATCTGGTTCAGGCTTTCGAGACGCGGCTTTCCTGCTCCGATCCGACCGAGCGCGAGATCTTCGACATCCATGGCGGCGGCATCGATCTCGTCTTCCCGCACCACGAGAACGAGATCGCCCAGAGCTGCTGCGCCTTCGACACCCCACGCATGGCCAATGTGTGGATGCACAACGGCTTCCTGCAGGTGGAAGGGGAGAAGATGTCGAAGTCCCTCGGCAACTTCTTCACCATCAACGAACTCCTGCAGGATTGGCCTGGCGAGGTTTTGCGCTTCAACATGCTGCGCACCCATTATCGCCAGCCGATCGACTGGACGGCCAAAGGCCTCGAGGAAAGCGAGAAGACACTCGACCGCTGGTACGAGCTGGCCGGCCGGGGCGAGAATGCGTATCTGTCGGATCACATCGTCGATGCGCTCGCAGATGATCTCAACACGCCGAAGTTGCTGGCGGAGCTTCATGCCCTCGACGGGCAGGGGGCTCACGAGGAGCTCGGCTCGAACCTTCGTGCGCTCGGATTCCTTCTTGAAGGCGCTGATGCGTGGAAGAGCCGCAAGCAGGCCTCGCTCGGCGTCGATCCGGCACAGGTTGAGGCCTTGATCGCAGCCCGCAAGGAAGCGCGTGCGGCGAAGAATTGGACCGAGTCGGACCGCATCCGCGACGAGCTCGCCGCGCTCAATGTGGTCGTGAAGGACAACAAGGACGGCACGACCACCTGGGAGGCTGCGCGATGACCGTCATGAATTTCTCCTCCGTCATCACCGGCCTTGTGCCGGTGATCCCGAACCGAAGGGCGCGGCATTTTTCAAATCGGGATGGCCGGGACAAGCCCGGCCATGACATGCGTGAAACGAGTCGCACATTCAAAGCAGGAAAGGCACGCTGATGGGACAGGCCTTGCCGAAACCGGGACTTCGTCCCTTCCTGCCGGCGGACCTGCCGGTCCTCGTCGACATCTACGAGGAGAGCATCGCGGAGCTGACGGGCGAGGATTACAGCGAGAGCCAGCAGGAAGCCTGGATAGCTCGTGCCGAGGACGATTCCTTTGCCGAGAGGCTGACGAAGAGCTTGACCCTGATCGCGACCGTCGAGGGTTCGCCCGTTGGGTTCATCGCGCTGAAGGACAACGAGCTGATCGACCTGTTCTATGTGCACCCCGCCGCTGCCGGGCAGGGGATCGGCACGATGCTCTACGACGCGGTGGAGAAGCTTGCCGGAGCGCGCGGCGCCGCACGTCTCGTGGCAGAGGTCAGCGACAATGCGCTGCCGTTCTTCCAGAAACACGGCTTCCAGCCGCAGCGCCGCAACACGATGCCGCTCGGCGACGAATGGCTCGGCACCACGACCATGGAAAAGCGCCTGGCGCCCCAGGAAGACAGGAAATTGTCGTCATGAGCCGCGAACGCATCACCCTCTTCGACACGACCCTGCGTGACGGGGCGCAGACCACCGGCGTGGACTTCTCCCTCGAAGACAAGAAGGCGATTGCAGCCCTCCTCGACAAGCTCGGAATCGATTATGTGGAAGGCGGCTATCCGGGGGCGAACCCGCTCGACACGGCCTTCTTTGCCGAGAAGCGCACGAAGAGCGCGAAGTTCACGGCTTTCGGCATGACGAAGCGGGCAGGGCGCTCCGTCTCCAACGATCCCGGCGTCGTGGCGCTGCTTGAAGCTGAGGCCGACGCGATCTGCTTCGTGGCGAAGTCCTGGGACTACCATGTGCGTGTGGCGCTCGAGACGACGCCTGAGGAAAACCTTACGGGCATCCACGAGAGCGTCGAGGCCGCCCGCGCGAAAGGCCGAGAGGTTCTCGTCGATTGCGAGCATTTCTTCGACGGCTACAAGGCGAATCCCGATTATGCATTGTCCTGCGTGAAGACGGCCTATGAGGCCGGAGCCCGTTGGGTCGTGCTCTGCGATACCAACGGCGGCACGCTGCCACACGAGGTGACGGAGATCGTCAAGGCGATGACGTCGGTTGTGCCGGGCGAGCATATCGGAATCCACGCCCATGACGATTGCGGCTGCGCGGTAGCGAATTCCCTTGCCGCCGTGGAGGCGGGCGCCCGCCAGATCCAGGGCACGCTCAACGGGCTCGGCGAGCGCTGCGGCAACGCCAATCTGATCACGCTCATCGGCGCGCTGAAGCTGAAGGACGGCTACGCGTCCCGCTTCAACCTCGGCGTCACGGACGATGCCTTGAGCCAACTTACCCATGTCTCGCGTCAGGTGGACGAGATCCTCAACCGGCAGCCGAACCGTCATGCGCCCTTCGTAGGTTCTAGCGCCTTCGCGACGAAGGCCGGAATCCATGCCTCGGCCGTGCTGAAGGATCCGCACACCTATGAGCATGTGGAGCCGGAAGTCGTCGGCAATGCGCGAAGACTCCTGGTGTCGGACCAAGGTGGTCAGTCGAACATCCTCGCCGAATTGAAGCGCTGCGGCTTCGACCTCGAAAAGGGCGATCCGCGCATCGCGCGCGTGCTCGACGAGGTGAAGCGCAAGGAGGCGCAGGGCTTCGCGTTCGAAGGCGCGGACGCGTCCTTCTACGTGCTGGTCAAGCGGATGCTGGGCGAAGTGCCGGCGTTCTTCGATGTGGAACGCTTCTCCGTCAATGTGGAACGCCGCTTCAACGCGGTCGGCGAACTCGTCACCGCCTCGGAAGCCATCGTGAAGGTGCGCGTGGGCGACGAGGTGCTGATTTCCGCCGCGGAGGGCAACGGCCCTGTGAACGCGCTCGATGTCGCGTTGCGCAAGGATCTGGGCAAGTACCAGCACCTGATCCAGGATCTGGAGCTGGTGGATTACAAAGTCCGCATCTATCAGGGCGGCTCGGACGCCGTGACGCGTGTCCTGATCGAGTTCACGGACGGCTCAGGCGAGCGGTGGACCACGATCGGCGTGTCGGCCAACATCATCGATGCCTCGTTCCAGGCGCTGACGGACTCGATGGTCTACAAGCTGTTGAGGAGCAAGGCATCGCTGTAGAGTGGGGGGCAAAGCTCCAGTTCTCGCCGCTCAGCGGCAAACGTGACGGTGGCCGTCGCTCCCCATGAAGGTGTTCGAGCTCGGGTCGTAGGTCCGGAACTTCTGAGTGCAATAAGACGCATGCATTTGCGCCGAACCCGCCTGCGGCATAGTCCCTGCGATGCTGCCGGTCGACATGGGAGCCGCGACACCCGGGACATCGGGGTCATACGGGTTCATGGTGGTTGTCGGACCGTTCTTTCCGAATTGGTCCCGATGATTGCAGTAATAGGTCAGGGCATCCTGATTGGTCGTACAGTCTAGATTTACGTCCTGGGCTTGGGCGGAAGACAAATACCCGGATATCAAGCCGCAGGCGGCGATTAGGAAGAGAGGCTTCTTCATGACCATCTCCTGTTGATGGGATCGGAGATTGCTGCCGCCCGAAAATGTGCTCTTCGAGTTTGGTTCAAATGCGGGGGCCAAAATCACATTTGCGATACTCAGTTTTCACGAATCTATTTAAGAACCTGTCAGATCCAGCATTCAGATCACGCTGTCGGCGAATGTCGGAGCTTCATGCCCATTGATTGCATCTGAAGCCGCGATACACAGGCAAGCGTTCTTCCCAGCGGAATTCCCATGAACATCTCGATCCTGCTGCCGCTCCTCGGCATCCTTCTCGGCGGCGTATTCCTCGCTTCCCAGGCCCCCATCAACGCCGCCCTGGCGCGATCTCTCGGCGACCCGATCCTGGCCGCCTGCATCTCGTTTGGAATTGGCTTCGTCATCCTCGCGGCAATCAGCGTCGTGAGGGGCTCCTGGCCGTCCGGCAGCGCCATGGCGGCGGCACCCTGGTGGTCCTGGCTCGGCGGCTTTCTGGGCGCCTTCTATGTCGCCATCGTCATCTGGGGCGTACCCCAGCTCGGCGTGGTCAGCACCGTGGCGGCCCTGGTTTTCGGGCAGGTTGCCGCCGCGCTGGTCCTCGATGCCGTGGGCGCCTTCGGGCTTCCCGTTCAGGAGATCACCTGGCAGCGGCTCGTTGCGGCGGGCATGATCCTTGGCGGCCTTGTGCTGTCCCGCGCAGGATGATGTTTAAAACCGGGTTTCGATCTCGTCTTCGTTGCCGACGATTCCGACCCGCCGTGCAGCATTTTCGAGCATGGGGATGACCTCTTCCACCCGCTCGGCCACCAGATAATTGAGTTCTAGGCCCGGGCGAATGAAACCCTGTTCGCGCATGTGCGCTATCAGAGTGAGAAGGGGCTTCCAGAAGCCCTTGGTGCTCAGCATGAGGATGGGCTTGGTGTGCTGGCCGAGCTGCGACCAAGTCATCTGTTCGACGAGTTCTTCGAGCGTTCCGATCCCGCCGGGCAGGGCCACGAAGGCATCGGCCTTTTCGAACATAAGGCGCTTGCGGGTGTGCATGTCGGGCACGACGATGGTTTCCTGCACATCGTCGAGGAGCTTTTCGCGGGATTTCAGGAAATCAGGGATGATCCCTGTGACATAACCGCCGCGGTCGAGCACGGATTGAGCCACCGTGCCCATGAGGCCCACATTCCCGCCGCCATAGACCAGATTGATGCCCTGCTCGGCCATGGAGCGGCCCAATACGGCCGCATTCTCGGCGAAAACGGGATCGTCTCCGAAGCCGGAGCCGCAATAAACGCAAATGGATTTGATCGGTCTGATGGATGACATGTCTATTCTGGGGAGGCGGGGAGCCTCCCGCGCTGAGTCGTGAAGCATTAATTGTCCTTTATGGCCGTAGCCTTTTGAAAGATAAACGGTTTAAATGCACGAAAGTGCCGCGTTCGAGAAAAGCACCATGGCGGATCCGAAGGAAATCAAGGGTACAATCGCGTTGCTCGGCGTCGCCGCTGCAGCCGTTGTCGCAGTTCTCCTCGGGGTGCTTTACTGGTCCTGGACCGGCGGGTCCGACCCTACGCAGAGCGCCATGCCCGCCCAGCCATCCTCTGCATCCCAGACCGGCCCTGGCCAGCAGGCTGCCGCCAAGCCGGCGAACCCTGGGGAAGCTTCCCCAGCAAAGCCCAAGGACGGGCCAGTCGCACCGTCCTTCGATCTGGTGCGGGTTGAGCCGGACGGCGAAAGCGTAATCGCGGGTCGCGCCGCGCCCGGAGCCACCATCGAATTGTTGAGGGGCGATCAGGTTCATGCCCGGGCCGCGGCTGATGCCTCGGGCCTCTTCGCCATCGTGCCTCCGCCCCTGCCGCCGGGCTCCCATCTGGTGGTGCTGCAATCCATTGCGCCGGACGGCACACGCCAGCGCTCCTCTCAGAGCGTGACGGTCGTGATCACCGACGCCAAGACGCGGCCGCTCGTGACCCTGACGGCTCCTGACAAGCCGACGGTGGTCCTCTCCAATCCCGAGCCGCCCGCCAAGGTGGCCGAGGAGACCAAGCCTGAGACGAACACGGCCGAAGCATCGCCGGCAGCGCAGCAACCGTCTCAACCCGGAGCGCAGCAGCAGGCAAGTGCCGCACCGTCGACGTCCTCTCCATCGGCTGGCCCCGCGCAACCGGCTCCGCGGCCCGAGATCAAGATCGTGACCGTCGATGCGGAGGAGGGGAAGCTCTTCGTCTCCGGCCAGTCGGCGCCTGGTGCGACCGTACGCCTCTACCTCAACGAGAGCTTCATCGCTCCCGGCGGGGCGGGCGGCGACGGCAAGGTGTCCTTCTCGATCGCGAATGGCGTGAAGCCCGGCGATTACCGGATCCGGCTCGACGACGTGGATCCGGTCTCGGGACAGGTCAGGTCACGGGCCGAAGTGGGTTTCAACGTCCCGGTCCAAGTGGCTTCCGGACAGCCTCAGGCCCCGGGATCAGCCCAGCCGGCCGCCGCCCGGGTCCAGTCCTCCCGCGAGGTGGCGTCCGCCTTGCCTGAGGGCCAGATGGCCAGCGCCGGAACGGTTGTGGTCCCGAACATCAGCACCACCATCGTGTCGCGGGGCGACAATCTCTGGCGCATCAGCCAGCGGATCTACGGCCAAGGCCTGCGCTATACGGTGATCTACGGCGCGAACCAGGAGCAGATCAGAAATCCGAACCTGATCTATCCAGGGCAGGTTTTCGTCCTGCCGGGCGATCAGGGGCCGAAGAGCAACTGAAGCGCTCATATGATCCTCCCTGAATTGGAACATTACTAAACTTGGGGTGAATTCATCCCGATGATCGCCTATATCGAGGTCCGACACTTCGATTGGATTCCCGCGTATGCCTCCCTCTACCGCCGTCCCGAAGACGAGCGCTGCTGCGCCAAAGCCCAACGGCTTGGCGGCCACCTGGACGAAGCTTTGGCCCTATCTCTGGCCCCATGGCAGGCCCGATCTCCAGCGTAGGGTCTTCCTGGCCTTCGGCCTGCTGCTGGTGGCGAAGGGCGTGACCATGGTGACGCCCTTCGCCTTCAAATGGGCGACGGACGCTCTCGTGGCGGTCACGGGTGGCGCTGGCCGAGGCGCCGAGGCGGCGGCCACCTCGGGGTCCTGGCTCTGGAAGGCGCCGATCCTGCTGACCGCGATCTATGGGGTGACCCGCATCCTCATGGCCGTCCTGACCCAGATGCGCGACGGCCTCTTCGCCAAGGTCGCCATGCATGCGGTGCGCAATCTCGCGCTTCAGGCGTTCGAGCACATGCACCGCCTCTCGCTGCGCTTTCACCTGGAGCGCAAGACCGGCGGCCTGACCCGCGTGCTGGAGCGCGGCCGCGAAGGCATCGAGGAATTGTCGCGCCTCGTGGTGCTGACCCTCGTCCCGACAATCCTCGAATTCATCCTTGTGCTGGGGCTGCTCGCCTGGCAGTTCAACTGGGTCTATTCCGCCGTCGTCTTCGTAATGGTCGTCGTCTATCTCGCCTATACCTACAAGGCGACCCAATGGCGGATCTCGATCCGCAAGCAGATGAACGATTCCGACACGGATGCGAATACCAAGGCGGTCGATTCCCTGCTGAACTACGAAACGGTGAAGTATTTCGGCGCCGAGCAGCGGGAGACCGCCCGCTACGACCGCTCCATGGCGAAGTTCGAGAGCGCTTCCACTCAAACCTATACGTCGCTCGCCGTCCTCAATGCCGGTCAGGCCGTCATCTTCTCCATCGGCATGGCCATCGTCATGGTCCTGGCCGCGCGGGATATCATGGCGGGGCGAGCCTCCATCGGCAGCTTCGTTCTTGTCAACGCCATGCTGGTGCAGCTCTATATCCCGCTGAACTTCATGGGCATGCTCTATCGCGAGATCAAGCAGGCCCTCATCGACATCGACGACATGTTCGCGATCATCGAGCGCAATCCCGAGATCCAGGACAAGCCCAGCGCCAAGCCGCTCCACGTGGCCGAGGGCATCGTGCGCTTCGAGGACGTGCATTTCGCCTATAACCCCGAGCGCCCCATCCTCAAGGGCGTGAGCTTCGAGGTGCCGGCGGGCCATACGGTGGCCATCGTCGGACCTTCGGGCGCAGGCAAATCGACCATCTCGCGCCTCCTGTTCCGCTTCTACGAGCCCACCAGCGGCCGAATCCTCATCGACGGGCAGAGCGTCGCCGAGGTGCAGCAGGCCTCCCTGCGGAAGGTCATCGGCATGGTTCCGCAGGATACGGTGCTGTTCAACGACACCATCGGCTACAACATCCAGTACGGCCGCTGGGATGCGACGCCGGAGGAGGTGCGGGAGGCGGCGCGTCTCGCCCAGATCGACCGCTTCATCGGCCTTCTGCCGGAGGGCTACGACACACCCGTCGGCGAGCGGGGACTGAAGCTATCAGGCGGCGAGAAGCAGCGTGTGGCCATCGCCCGCACGATCCTCAAGAGCCCCCCGATCCTGGTGCTCGACGAGGCGACCTCCGCCCTCGACACCTTCACCGAGAAGGAAATCCAGGACGCCCTCGACCGGGTCAGCCGAGGGCGGACCACCCTGGTGATCGCCCATCGGTTGTCCACAGTCATCGGTGCCGACGAGATCATCGTTCTCGACCAGGGCCGGGTGGTCGAGCGAGGCAACCATGCGAGCCTCCTGAGCCTTGGCGGGGTCTATGCCGCCATGTGGAACCGCCAGCGCGAGGCGGATCAGGCCCGAGAAACCCTCAAGCGGACCGAGGAGGAAGAGCGTAGCCCGGAGAGCGTGGCAGGTTGACAAAAAGCTCTTTCGCCTGCCATCCCCCAGATAAATGCTCTTAAGGCTTGAGAAAATATGACCGATATCCTGGAATCGATGCGCCGCATCTTCGTGCCGATCCACAAGGAGGGGTATCCCTTCATCCTGATCGCGCTGTTTGCGACGATCGTCCTGGCGTGGCTCTGGTCACCGCTGGGCTGGATCGGAGCAATCCTGACCGTGTGGGTCTGCTACTTCTTCCGCGATCCGCCGCGAGTAACGCCGATCCGGGAAGGCCTCGTGGTTTCCCCCGCCGACGGCCGGGTGAACCTCATCACCACCGCCGTGCCGCCGGCCGAACTCGACCTGCCGCCCGAGCCGATGACCCGCATCTCGGTCTTCATGAACGTGTTCGACTGCCACGTGAACCGGTCGCCGGTCACGGGCCGGATCGCCCAGATCCTGTATACGCCGGGCCTCTTCCTCAACGCTGAGCTCGACAAGGCGAGCGAGGACAACGAGCGCAACGCTCTCGTGATCGAGACGGCAGGCATCAAGATCGGCGTGGTGCAGATCGCGGGCCTCGTGGCCCGGCGTATCGTGTCCTTCGTGAAGGTGGGCGAACATCTGAGCACCGGCGAGCGCTTCGGCCTCATCCGATTTGGTTCGCGCCTCGATATCTTCGTTCCGCTCAACGCCCAGGTTCTCGTGGGCCTCGGCCAGACGGCGGTGGCCGGCGAGACGGTGCTCGCGGATCTCACGGCCAACGAGCCGGCGCGACAGTACCGCGTGGGCTGATGCCTTCCCACCCGCTGAGAGGAAAGGCTTCTCGGCGGGCGTTCGGGCGGAACCGTTTACGCGGCTTGTGCTTTTCCGTCACGCGCAAACTGCCCAGCTCTGCTTGCCGCTCTCCTCTTGATGAGCGCATCGCTCAAGGTGGAAAACCGGATCCACTTTCTCACACGATGCGCTAGAGCTGTTTCCACTGACGTGGAATCAGCTCTCTTCTTTGCTTTGCCGCATTTTTGGACGGTGAACCGGATCCACTTCACCGAAAAATGCTCTAGGTTGGTGCCATGAGTGACCTTTTCCCGCCCTTCGCTCCGGATCCGAATGAGCCCCGCAAGCGGCTCTTCAAGCCGGTTCCGTTCCGGATGATCGCCCCCAACATCATCACCCTGATAGCCCTTTGCCTGGGGCTCTGGGCCATCCGGCTGGCGTTCGACGGGCAATATGAAAAGGCCGTCGTGGCGGTGATCGTGGCCGCCTTCCTGGATGGGGTCGATGGCCGGATTGCTCGCCTGCTGAAGGGTACCTCCCGCTTCGGTGCGGAACTCGATTCCCTGGCCGACTTCCTGAATTTCGGCGTGACCCCGGCGCTGATCATCTACAGTTTTGTCCTGCACGAGCTGGGACGCGTGGGGTGGATCGGCTCCATCGTGCTCGCTATCGCGGCGGCTCTTCGCCTTGCTCGGTTCAACGTCATGATCGACGACCCGAACCGGCCCGAATGGAAGAAGAATTTCTTCGTGGGCATGGCGGCGCCTATGGGAGCCATGTGCGCCTTGCTGCCGCTTTACCTGTCCTTCCTCGGTATCCCTATCCAGGAATCCTCCCTGGGACCCGTCATCCTCGTTTACGTGGTCGGGGTCGCCTTCCTCATGGTCTCGACCATCCCGACCTATTCGGGAAAGACCATGGGTAAATACGTGCCGCGCCACTGGGTCCTGCCGATCTTCGTCTTGTCGGTTGCGGCGTTCGGCCTGCTCATTAGCTTCCCTTGGGAGATGTTGAGCCTGATCACCGTTGCCTTCCTGGTGACGATCCCGATCAGCGTGATGCGGTACCGCAAGCTGGACCGGCAGGATGGCGCAGGCGATGCCGGGGCCACCCAGTCCGGAATCGAGCCGCCACCCGTCGCTTGATCGTCTTGATTCGAGCCGGCCCGGTGCCATGTTGCACCCAGCGTGGCCGTTTGCGTTTATGAATATCCTGGAGCGTGGAGAGAAAAGTGGCGTCTTCTTCCGAGGTGTCGAATCCCAGCGGGCGTCCGAGGCTCGTGCTCGCGTCCGCGTCGCCACGCAGGCTTGGCCTTCTGCAGCAGGCCGGCATCGAGCCTGATGCACTCCTGCCCGCCGATGTGGATGAAACCCCGTTGAAGAACGAGGGGGCCAAGGATCTGGCCAAGCGCCTAGCGCGCTCGAAAGCGGAAGTCGCCCGGAAGGTTGCCCGGGTCCGCGAGGACCTGAAGGATGCCTATGTCCTCTCCGCGGATACCGTCGTGGTCGTCGGCAAGCGGATCCTGCCCAAGGCGGAGCTCGTGGACGAGGCGGCCGGCTGTCTGCGACTGCTCTCGGGTCGCGCCCACCGGGTCTACACCTCGATCTGCCTGATCACACCGAAGGATTCCATTCGCGAGCGCCTAGTGGAAACCCGCGTCCGCTTCAAGCGCCTCTCGCGCGACGAATTCGAGCGTTATCTCGCCTCCGGCGAGTGGCGCGGCAAGGCGGGTGGCTACGCCATCCAGGGCCTCGCAGGTACCTTCGTGGTCAAGCTGGTCGGGTCCTATTCCAACGTGGTGGGCTTGCCTCTCTACGAAGCGGCGGCCTTGCTCGATGGGGAGGGCTATCCCGTCCGTTCCAGCTGGCTCGACGCGGCCTGAATTCGTTGCATTGATGTGAGCGCTGTCTTGCGCGTCCGGGCACCGGCAACCACGTTGCCGTTCAGCAGGAAAGGAGGTGCGCGATGAACGCCGCCAATGAGAACAAGCCCCTCGCTTCAGATGGCAAATGCCCCATCTGCGGCAAGCCCGCCCAGCCTGAGTACCGACCCTTCTGCTCGAAGCGTTGTGCCGACGTGGATCTGAATCGTTGGCTGTCGGGCACTTACGCGATTCCAGCTGTCGAAAGCGAGGAGAACGACCGCGACGAGGACGATAGGGAAGCCTGAATCGATTTCCTGGAAAATTTGTCGTTCGAACCGCTGGACATGCGGCTCAGGTCTGACTATACACCCCTCCACGACGCGCACGGCTTCGCCGCGCATCGGATGCCCAGGTAGCTCAGTTGGTAGAGCATGCGACTGAAAATCGCAGTGTCGGTGGTTCGATTCCGCCCCTGGGCACCACTTTCCTTCCTTCAATTCCAAAGGTTTGAAGCCTTGCGCGGCTTCGAAGTTTCCCGCGGGTACTCGGGCATTCGATGCTCGCTTGGCTCGCCCTTATCCAGCTCTCTTCGCGGCCTTGTGCAGCTTCAAGTTGTCGAGTTTGTGATACTCATATTGCGCAAGTGCTGCTCCGATTTGGCCGAAAAGCGCTCCGATCATCAGTCCCGTAATGATGATAAGCGGCAGTTGGCGCCAATCGATGTGAGTTTTGGTCAGATCCTGTGTCATCGCTCTTTCTCGCATGAGCCGTAGGTTCACTACGTGGTTGTTCGCGATGATCCTAGCACGTCATCGTGCGGAGTTGAGTAGAGAGCGCAGCCTGCTGAGCAAGGGAGGTGCTGGTCGAGTAAAGACAACCTCAATCCGAGCGGGACGTTACACGCGAGTACCACCACCGTCGTCCGGCGGTTTCCGCCTCGCGAGCGGCCTCGGACGCATTTATCATGAGCGATGATCGAGGGTGTGAGGTCTGCTGTTGCACGAGTAAGATCGCTGCGCGCGCCAAGACCCGGAACTCCTCTTGCAAGAGGTCGGGAGCATCATCCCAAGCGTCGGAATGCTCGGTGGCATAAAACGCCTGCGCGACACGTTCAACTTGGTTCGGCGTCATGCAAGTCTCCCTGCACCCATTAACCAGATAGGTAATAAAAGAGGTATTCGTTCCCTCACTCTTTCGAGGTACCACATCGGATAAGCATCAAAGTCATGAATTGAATGGAGTTGCTACCACTTTAGAGCAGAGAATATTCTAGGATTCTTTCCAGGGATAATTGCCTGGCGGTGCTCATCCGGCTGATCGTCGTAGGCGACCATGACCTTAGCCTAAGGATTGCAGATGGAAGCCGCGTTCAAGGCCCCCGAAGCTACACCGGCGGACCGGCGCTAACTCTGCAATGCGATCCTCATGTATCGGTCACGTGGGACAAGTCAGCTGCGGTCATGGATATACGCGATCCACACCCGGTCACTTCTTGGCGCAGATCGCCCGAGCGGTCATGCCCCTTGAGCCGTCGCTCGTCGAGAAGCAGTAGACGCTCGATTCATCCATGTCGAAACGGTCGCCCCGGCTGCAGGTGCCGTTGATGGGATACTCATCCTCGTCGCAGCGCGCCATGCATCGCCCCTGTGCGGCGCATTCCTGCACGAACACCCTCAGGATCGTACCGGAGAGCCCTGGCTTGCCTTCCGGTCCCATCTTTCCCTCCAGGCCGACGGGGCCGGGGGGACCCACCGGGCCGGTCAGTCCGGCGGGGCCTATCTGCCCGACAGGACCTGGGGGGCCAATGGGGCCGATCTCACCAGCGTTGCCTTGCGGGCCGGGGGGTCCTGCGGGACCAATGGCTCCTACGGGGCCAAGCGGTCCGACTGGGCCCGGCTGCCCAGCCGGTCCAGGTTCGCCTCGCGGCCCTGGCGTCCCTTGAGGGCCCTGAGGTCCCTGATAGCCCGCCAGGCCCTGAGGTCCCTGTGGCCCAGGCGGGCCTGCCGGCCCTTCGGGGCCGATTGGTCCCGCTGGACCCTGCTGCCCTCCGGGGATGGCTTGCGCTTCCGCATTCCCGGCCGGCCCCGGAGGGCCGGCGGGTCCTTGTGGCCCTGCCGGACCGGCAGGGCCGGTCTCACCACGCGGACCCACCAAGCCGGCAGGCCCTTGCGGGCCCGGAGGACCCTCAGGCCCGACGGGACCTTGCGGACCGGGAGCACCGTCGTGACCAGGCTCCCCCTGAGGACCAGGTGGGCCAACAGGCCCGGGCTGAGCTGGGACAACGGCGGCCTCCTGCTGGGCTGCGCCAGACCCTTCCGGACCGCGCTGGCCGCAGAATCCGATAACCGCCTGCCGCTGCTCGTTCTCCGCCTGGAGATTCACGATGCAGGTGGCGGGATGGTAGGGGATCCGGAAGGTAAATCTGCCGCTGGCATCCGCCTTCGTTTCGAACCGTTCGTCGAGGAAGACGGAAATCTGCCGCGGTCTGCTCAATCGACCGATGACGCGCAACTCACCCGCAGTGATCATCGCCTGATCAATGACGATATCCGCCATGGCAGGCATGCTGCTGGCGATCAGGATGGATCCGGCTAACAGGCGTTTGAGCATTGTGCCTTCCCGCTTCAGAGACCCAGAGCGTCGCCTGAAGGTGCCTGAAGCGTCAATTCATCCGGAAGGGTACCGCATATGCCTTATGTCGTGCGCACGATCCTGTAGCCGCAATAGTCTCAATGCACCCCTTCCGCCTGCATTGCCTCGACGCGGATTTCCTCGGTCAGCTGGGCCTTCAGGCTCGAGAATTCCGGTGTGGTCTTCATCCTGTAGTGACGCGGATGCGGCAGATCGACCGCGATGTCGGCCTTGATGCGGCCGGGGCGGGCCGACATGACGATGACGCGGGAGGCAAGGAAGATCGCTTCCTCGATGTCGTGGGTCACGAAGAGAACGGTCTTGCGCTCGCGTTCCCAGATGCCGAGCAGCAGCTCCTGCATCAGGCCACGGGTCTGGTTGTCGAGGGCGCCGAAAGGCTCGTCGAGCAGCAGGATTTCCGGGTCGTTCGCGAGCGCGCGGGCAATGGCCGTGCGCTGCTGCATACCGCCGGAAAGCTGCTTCGGATAATGGTTCTCGAAGCCGCGCAGGCCCACCTTTTCGGTGTAGGACGCGACGATCTCGTGGCGCTCAGCCTTCGGCATGCCCTTCTCGCGCAGCCCATAGGCGATGTTCTCGGCAATCGTGAGCCAGGGGAACAGCGTATAGGACTGGAACACCATGCCCCGGTCGGCGCCGGGGCCCTTGATCTCGCGGCCATTGAGCATCACGCGGCCGCCGCTTGGACGATCGAGGCCCGCCACGATGCGCAGGAGCGTGGATTTTCCGCAGCCGGAGGGTCCGAGGATCGTAATGAAATCGTTCTGCACCACCTGCAGGTTCGTGGGCTCCAGCGCCCGCACGGGCGCGCCGCCGCGCACGCCAGGAAACACGCGCGAGACGCTGTCGATCTGGAGGATCGTGCCGGTCATGCGAGCCTCCACGGGAAGAGGGAACGGTTGAGGGCCTTGAACAGGAAGTCGGAGATGAGGCCGATCACGCCGATGACGATGATGCCGAAGATCATCTGCCCCGTCGCGAGAAGCGCCTGGCTGTCGATGATCATGTGACCGATGCCCGAGGAGGAGCCGATGAGCTCCGCAACGATCACGTAGGTCCAGGCCCAACCAAGCACGAGCCGCAGGATTTCGGCGATCTCCGGCGCATTGGCGGGAATGAGCACGCGTTTCACCACGCCCCGGTCCTTCGAGCCTAGGGTATAGGCGGCTTCGACGAGATCCCGGCGCGTGTTGCCGACGGCGACCGCCACCATCAGGATGATCTGGAACACGGAGCCGATGAAGATCACAAGGAGCTTCTGCATTTCGCCGATGCCCGCCCAGAGGATGAGGAGCGGCACGAAGGCGGAAGCTGGCAGGTAACGGGCGAAAGACACGAAAGGCTCGAGGAAAGCCTCGTAGGATTTGTAGGCACCCATCATGATGCCGAGCGGCACCGCCACGAGGGCAGCAAGAACAAAGCCGCCGACGACGCGCCAAACCGTGACGCCGATATCGTTCAGGAACCCGAAACGCGTGAGCAGCAGCCAGCCGTCCTGCACCATGGTGATCGGATCGGCCAGGAACGTGCGCGAGACGAAGCCACCCAGCGTCGCGAAGGCCCAGGCCGCGAAGAAAAGAACGAAGAAGGAAATGCCGAGCGTGACGCGCGTGCCCTGGCTGACGGGTTCTAAAGGACGAGGCATGACAAATCTGTTCTGCCATCCGGCCCTGGTGTGCTGGATGGTATACATGAGGAAAGGTCAGGCGATGGCCCGCAAAAAATTCGGACCATCGCCGGGGCAACGGCGTTACTGGATGAAGCTGGTATCGGCGAGCGTTTCCATGTCCGGCTTCTGCTTGATGATTCCGGTTTCGAGTAGAAGGTCGGCGGCTTCAGCCGAGAAGGTCTTGAATTCGTTTGCGAAGAACTTCTTGTTCTGCTCACGGTCCTGCCAGCGCAGGAACTGGGCCGACTTGCCGAAGGCCTCGCCGGTCTGCTTCACGTCCGCGCCCATGATCTCGTAGGCCTTCGCCTGATCCTTGGCGATCATATCGAGAGCCTCGAAATAGCTGTCCGCGAAGGCCTTGGCAGCCTTAGGATTGTCGGCAAGGAACTTCGGAGTGCAGCCGAAGGTGTCCATCACCATCGGATAGTCGAGCGTCGTGGCGATGATCTTGCCGGCTTGCGGAGCCGCGCGCACGGAAGAGAGGTACGGCTCGTAGGTCATGGCCGCGTCGTTCTGCCCGGCGATGAAGGCTTGAGCTGCAGGACCGGGCTCCATATTGACCACGGTCACGTCCTTCACGGAGAGACCGTTCTTCTTCAGCATCCAGGACAGCGCGAAATAGGGCGACGTGCCGGGCGCGGAGGCCGCGACCTGCTTGCCCTTGATGTCCTTGATGGAAGCGATGTCGTTCTTCACCACCATGCCGTCGGCACCGTAGCTCTTGTCGAGCTGGAAGATCTGCTTGGTGGGAACGCCGTTCGCATTCCACACGATCCAGGTCTCGACCGTCGTCGCGGCGCATTGGATGTCGCCGGATTGGATGGCGAGGTGGCGGCTCGCCTGTGGGACCTTCTTGATCGTGACGTCGAGGCCGTTCTTCTTGAAGATGCCGGCTTCCTTCGCGAGCGTCAGGGGTGCGAAGCCCGTCCAACCCGAGATGCCGATCGCCACCTTCGTCTCCTGCGCCGAGGCGGACCCGACCGCCAGCGCCAACACGGCCAAACCACCCAATATCGCCTTCATTGCTGCCTCCGTTCTATCCGAATCCCTGGCTCGTTCCATTTGCCGTGCCTCCCGGCCGGCGTTATTCTGCGAGCGGGCGAATGGCATCATGCCGGAGCGGCAATGTCAAATGTATAGACATTTATATCTGCCGCCCTTTTGGGCACGGCGAGCCAAAATTTGCGCTCCTATGGCTGGTCAGGTCTAATCTCAACGAGAATGGCATAGCCGGTTCCGGACAGCAGGATAAGATCCTGCTTCGCTTCCAGCATCAGCACGTCGAGCTCCTGGAGCGAATGGATCGTCGAATCTAGCGTCACGTCGAACGGACCGTCGAGTGGGACGAGAAACGCGACGCTGGTGTCCTCCGACAGCAGCGCAACGCCGGATTCGACGAACCGCGTCCGGTGAACGAACTGTCCACGGCGCGTCATCACGTTGAGGTCGCGGATTGGCCCCGAGAGAAGGCGCCCGGTGGTGATGTCGTCGCCCGAGAAGGAAAGCTTGGGCGAGGCCTTGTCCAGCGGATAGACGATGCCCTCCACGTCGAGCTCGATGCCGTCGCCTTCGACCACGATCAGGGTCCGGTCGATCCCCGGAAAGATCGAGAACGGGCCGTCTGAGGCCACATCAGCCATGCTGATGCGCCAGCCGAAGGTCTCGAAGGTCGAGCCCTCCGGAAAGGCGGCGACCTCCGCGGTGGTGCCGCCGCCGTTCTTCCACGGAACTCTAACGAGATCCTCGTTGCGGATGACGCGAGCCTGCATCACCGCAGGCTCGGCAGATTGAGGCCGTGCTCGTGGGCGCAGTCGATGGCGATGTCGTAGCCCGCATCTGCGTGGCGCATCACGCCGGTCGCCGGATCGTTCCACAGAACGCGCTCGATGCGTTTGGCCGCTTCCGGCGTGCCGTCGCAGACGATCACCATGCCCGAATGCTGCGAAAAGCCCATGCCGACGCCGCCGCCATGGTGCAGCGAAACCCAGGTGGCGCCGGACGCGCAGTTGAGCAGCGCGTTGAGGAGCGGCCAGTCGGAGACGGCATCCGAGCCGTCCTTCATGGCTTCAGTCTCGCGGTTGGGGCTTGCGACCGATCCGGAATCGAGATGGTCGCGACCGATCACGATAGGAGCCTTCAGCTCGCCCTTGGCCACCATCTCGTTGAAGGCGAGGCCGAGGCGGTGACGATCGCCGAGCCCGACCCAGCAGATGCGCGCGGGCAGGCCTTGGAACTTGATGCGCTCCTTGGCCATGTCGAGCCAGTTGTGCAGGTGCTTGTTGTCTGGCAGCAACTCCTTCACCTTGGCGTCGGTCCTGTAGATGTCCTCCGGATCGCCGGAGAGCGCGGCCCAGCGGAACGGTCCGATGCCGCGGCAGAAGAGGGGGCGGATATAGGCCGGCACGAAGCCCGGGAAGTCGAAGGCGTTGTCGACGCCTTCCTCTTTTGCCATCTGGCGGATGTTGTTGCCGTAATCCAGGGTCGGAACACCTGCCTTGTAGAAATCGAGCATGGCGCGCACGTGCTCGGCCATGGATTGCTTGGCCGCGTGCTCGACGGTCTTGGGGTTGCTCTCGCGCTTGGCTTCCCACTCGGCCAGGGTCCAGCCCTTCGGCAGATAGCCGTTGATCGGGTCGTGGGCCGAGGTCTGGTCCGTGACCGCGTCGGGACGGATGCCGCGCCGGTAGATCTCGGGGAAAATCTCGGCGGCGTTGCCGAGAAGGCCGACCGAAACCGGCTTCTTGTCGCGGCAGGATTGCTCGATGATGGCCAGCGCCTCGTCGAGGGTGTCTGCGCGCCGGTCGAGATAGCCGGTGCGCAGACGCATCTCGATGCGGCTTGGCTGACACTCAACAGCCAAGCACGAGGCGCCCGCCATGGTGGCGGCGAGCGGCTGCGCGCCGCCCATGCCGCCGAGGCCACCGGTGAGGATCCAGCGGCCGGAGAGATCGCCGTCGTAATGTTGGCGACCGACCTCCACGAAGGTCTCGTAGGTGCCCTGCACGATACCCTGCGTGCCGATATAGATCCAGGAGCCGGCCGTCATCTGGCCGTACATCATGAGTCCCTTGCGATCGAGCTCATGGAACTTGTCCCAGGTGGCCCAGTGCGGGACGAGATTGGAATTGGCGATCAGCACGCGCGGTGCATCCGCATGGGTGCGGAACACGCCCACGGGCTTGCCGGACTGCACGAGGAGCGTCTCGTCATCGTTGAGATTTTTCAGCGCGGCAACGATGCGGTCGAAGCTCTCCCAGTCACGCGCGGCGCGGCCGATGCCGCCATAGACGACGAGTTCGCTCGGCTTCTCGGCCACGTTCGGATCGAG
The DNA here is from genome assembly GCF_052115545.1 of Microvirga sp. 2MCAF35. NCBI lineage: Bacteria > Pseudomonadati > Pseudomonadota > Alphaproteobacteria > Hyphomicrobiales > Methylobacteriaceae > Microvirga > Microvirga sp. 2MCAF35. The sequence goes on along the minus strand of NZ_JBFRGW010000033.1, from coordinate 24,701 downwards.
ATTGTTCATCAGCATGCGCAGGGGCGCTTCTGTCAGCCAGCTCTTGGCGGACAATTCGGTGCCATGGGGAGCGCGGATCACGCGGGCGTTGTCGATGCGGGTCATGGGACGGATCCTCGGATCAGGCTTTCGATTGAGCGAAGGTGAGACAGGTCTGAAGGATATGTTTGAGCGCCGTGCGCATGGGCGCGGCGGCGTCATCGTCGTAGGGCGTCGGCCATTCTCCTTCGGAGACGGGGCCAAGCGGCTCTTTCATGTAGCCCCGGCAGGCAAGCTCCATTTGGATGGCGTGAACTCCCTCATCGGGCTTGCCGAGGCTGCGCGCGATGTAGCCGCCCTTGAAGCGGCCGTTGAGCACATGGTTGAAGCCGCTGTCGCTGCAGATCGTCACGATGGCGTCGCTCAATGACGATGCGCAGGTCGTTCCGCCATTGGTGCCGATGTTGAAGTGGGGCAGGGTGCCGTCGAAGAGGCGCGGGATGATAGAGCGGATCGAGTGGCAATCGTAGACGACGATCGTGTCATGCCGGGCGCGCAGACGCTCGATCTCGGCACGAAGGGCCGCATGATAGGGATCGAAGAAGCGGGCACGTCGTTCAGAAATCCCCTCTGTCGTCGGTTCGGTGCCTAGTTCGTAGAGTGGCTCACCGTCAAAGGTCGTCGTCGGGCACAGCTCCGTGGTCGCCTGTCCCGGATAGAGCGAGACGCCGGACGGGTCACGGTTCACGTCGATCACCGTGCGGGAAATCGTGGTGCGGATGATTGTGGCGCCGAGGCCGGCGGCGAAATCGTAGAGCTGGTCGATCCACCAATCCGCATCCTTGCGCGCGAGCCATGGCGAGACGAGGCCGCGTGTGTACTCGTCCGGAATCACCGTGCCCGTATGCGGTAGGCTCACCACGAGCGGTGCATCGCCGCGGGTGACGGTGAGCCAGTCGGGATGCGCGTTCATGCCAGGACCTCGCTCGTCACGTTCGGCAGAACATCGGCACCTGCGGCATCCGCGAGCGCGCCCGAAATGACGAGAGCCGTAGCCTTCTCCATGTCGGGCGCCATGTGCCGGTCGTCGTCGAGATGCGGGACATTCACACGCAGCAGCGCGCGGGCACGCTCCAGCCGCTCGCTCGATACCATGGGAGCGTGGAAGTCGCAGCCCTGGACCGCAGCCAGTGCTTCGATGCCGATCACGTTCGCGGTGTTGGCCGCCATAGGCAGCAACCGCCGCGCCCCATGGGTTGCCATGGAAACATGGTCCTCCTGGTTGGCGGAGGTCGGTATCGAGTCGACGCTCGCCGGATAGGCGCGCTGCTTGTTCTCGGACACGAGGGCCGCGGCCGTGACCTGCGGAATCATGAAGCCGGAATTGAGCCCAGGCTTCGGTGTGAGGAAAGCAGGCAGACCCGACAAGGCCGGGTCGACCAGCATGGCGATGCGCCGTTCGGCGAGGGAGCCGATCTCGCAGAGGGCCATGGCGATCATGTCGGCGGCAAAGGCCACCGGCTCCGCGTGGAAGTTGCCGCCGGAGATGACCTCCCCGGTTTCCGAGAAAACGAGCGGGTTGTCGGACACGCCGTTGGCTTCGGTGCCGAGCGTCTCGCCCGCCTGGCGCAGCAGATCGAGAACCGCGCCCATCACCTGAGGCTGGCAGCGCAGGCAATAGGGATCCTGCACGCGGTCGTCATTGGTGAGGTGCGAGGCACGGATGGCGCTGCCCTGCATCAGCGCGCGCAGCGAGGCCGCGACCTCGATCTGCCCGCGATGGCGCCGAAGCTTTTGGATACGCTCGTCGAAGGGTCCATCCGAACCCTTGGCGGCATCGGTCGCCAGCGCTCCCGTGACGAGTGCGGCCTGGAACACGCGCTCGGCTTCGAACAATCCTGCCAATGCAAGCGCCGTCGAGACCTGCGTGCCGTTGAGAAGGGCGAGGCCTTCCTTTGGGCCGAGCGAGAGCGGCGAAAGGCCTGCCCGTGCGAGCGCCCCTTCCGCCGGCACGCGTATGCCGTCGACGAAGAACTCGCCGACACCCATGAAGGCCGCCGTCATGTGGGAGAGGGGTGCGAGATCGCCTGAAGCGCCGACCGACCCTTGACCCGGAATGACAGGAATGAGCTTCGCGCGCAGGCAAGCCGTCAGATGCTCGATGGTCGACCAGCGTACGCCCGACGCTCCTTGAGCGAGGCTTGCGAGCTTGAGGGCCATGACGAGTCGCACCACCGCAGCCGGCAGCGGATCGCCGACACCCGCCGCGTGCGAGAGCACGATGTTGCGCTGAAGCGTTGCGAGATCGGCGGAGCCGATGCGCATGCTTGCGAGCTTTCCGAAGCCGGTATTGATGCCATAAACTGGCTCGCCCTTGGCCACGATGGCCTCAATCGTCCTGGCGCCGGCCTCGATGGCCGCGCGGCAATCCTGATCGAGCGCGACTTCGGCGCCGAAGTAAACGCGGCGCCAATCGGCCAGAGCGACGGAGCCGGGATGAAGCATTACGTTCTTGGTCACTGTCCCCTCCAGACGCGGGCGTGAAGCGGGTTGAAGCCGATGCGGTAGACGAGTTCCGCTGGGCGCTCGATGTTCCAGATCGCGAGATCGCAGGACTTGCCGATTTCCAGCGTGCCGATCTCGTCGAGGCGACCGAGCGCACGGGCGGCCTCGCGCGTCACGCCGGCGATGCATTCCTCGACGGTCATGCGGAACAGGGTTGCGCCCATGTTCATGGTGAGCAGGAGCGATGTGAGGGGCGAGGTGCCGGGGTTGCAGTCGGTCGCCAGCGCCATGCGCGTCCCTGCATTGCGGAAGGCGGCAATAGGAGGCACCTTTGTCTCGCGCAGCATGTAGAAGGCGCCCGGTAGCAGCACGGCGACCGTGCCCGCCTTTGCCATCGCGGCCGCGCCTTCCTCGTCCGTGTATTCCAGGTGATCGGCGGAGAGGGCGCCATAATCTGCGGCAAGCTTCGCGCCGTGCAGATTGGAGAGCTGGTCGGCGTGGAGCTTGATCGTCAGGCCATGTGCCTTGGCGGCGTCGAACACGCGAGCCGTCTGTTCTGGCGAAAAGGCGATGCCCTCGCAGAAGGCGTCGACCGCGTCCGCCAGTCCTTCGCGGGCAAGCACCGGCAGCATTTCGTGGCAGACCTTGTCGATGAAGGCGTCCTTGTCGCCGTTCGCCTCCGGCGGCAGGGCATGGGCGCCGAGGAAGGTGGTGACGACGGAGACGGGGCGTTCCTCGGCCAAGCGGCGCGCGGCGCGCAGGGATCGGGCTTCGGTTTCGAGGTCGAGGCCATAGCCCGACTTGATCTCGATGGTGGTGCAGCCCTCGGCGATCAGGTGATCGAGGCGGGGCAGGGCGCTCGCCACAAGCTCGTCCTCGCTCGCCGCGCGCGTCGCCTTCACGGTGGAGACGATGCCGCCACCAGCCCTGGCGATTTCCTCGTAGCTGGCGCCCTTCAGGCGCAGCTCGAACTCATGCGCCCGGTCACCGCCATAGACCAGATGAGTATGACAATCGACAAGGCCGGGGGTGATCCAGCGGCCTTGGCAGTCGATCCGCTCGACCGCATCCCAGGCGGCCGGGAGATCCTTCTGAGACCCGACGAAGGCGATTCGGCCATCCTTGGCGGCAACGACTCCGCTCTCGACGATCCCGAGTCCGTCATCGGCAAGTGTAGCCAAGCGAGCGTTAAACCAGACCCGATCGAAGCGCATGTTCCTGCTCCGGTGAGGTTGCGATAATGTCTATACATAATCGCGAAAATTCATTATTGTCTAGACTTATTCAGTGAGATTTGATGGTCCGGCGTCGGCATGGCTTTTTGGCGGCCTTCGTTTCAGGCCCGTAACAGTGAAGGTGTCCGCATGCGCAGGCTCATTCTCGACCACGCTCTGTTGCCGCATGGCTGGGCGGAGAATGTCGGGCTCGACATCGAAGGCGGAGCGATTGCCGCCATCCAGCCCGATGCCACCTCAGAGGGTCGCGAGCGAGTTGCCGGAATCACGCTTCCCGGATTGCCGAACCTGCACAGTCACACGTTCCAACGGGGCATGGCGGGACTTGCCGAAACCCGGGGACCGGAAGGAGACAGCTTCTGGACCTGGCGGCAGGTGATGTACCGGTTTCTCGGATCGCTCACGCCGGACGATGTGGAAGCCATCGCGGCCTTCGCGATGATGGAGATGCTCGAGGGCGGCTTCACGGCGCTCGCCGAGTTCCACTACCTGCACCACGATGCGGACGGTCGCGCCTATGCCGACATCGCGGAACTCTCCGGTCGCATCGCAGCCGCCGCGCAGCAAACCGGCATGGGGCTGACGCTCCTGCCGGTCTTCTATGCTCAGGGCGGCTTCGGCGGTGCTGCGCCGACCGAAGGGCAGCGGCGGTTCATCAATGATATCGATAGCTATGCCCGCCTTCTCGAAGGTGCCCGCAAGGCTATCGCCAGCCCGGACGATGCCGCCGTCGGCATCGCGCCGCACAGCCTGCGCGCCGTCACCCCCGAGAGCCTCCGTGAGATCGTCACACTGGCAGGCGAGGGACCGATCCATATCCATATCGCCGAGCAGGTGAAGGAAGTCGAGGATTGCCTCGCATGGTCGAGACAACGACCGGTCGCATGGCTGCTCGATCATGCATCCGTGGATCAACGCTGGTGCCTGATCCACGCGACCCATCTCGATGAGCAGGAGGCCAAAGGCATGGCGGCCAGCAATGCGGTGGCGGGTCTATGCCCGATCACGGAGGCCAATCTCGGCGACGGCATTTTCGAAGGGGCTGATTACCTTGCCGCCAAAGGCCGTTTCGGGGTCGGGTCCGATTCCAACATCGAGATTTCCGCGCCTGCGGAACTCAAGCAGTTCGAGTACAGCCAGCGCCTCAAACACCGTGCTCGTAATGTCCTGGCCGAGCGGGAGGGCCAATCGACCGGACGCAGTCTCTACGACAAGGCACTGGCGGGTGGCGCCCAAGCACTGGGTCGCCGCATTGGTGCGATCGAAGCAGGGCATCGCGCGGATTTCGTTGTGCTTGATGCTAACCATCCGGATCTCGCCGCCGTGTCGGGAGACCGCTGGATCGACTCTTACGTGTTCGTCGCGGGAACGAGCGCCATCGATACAGTGTTCGTGGCGGGCAAGGCCGTGGTAAGGAATGGCAGACATTTGAACCGCGAGGCGATCCGCGCCCGCTACTCACGCGCTATGGCTCGCATTCTGTCTTGAGAGAAATGTCGTCCGGCATGAAACATCTGTATCAGCGCATCCGTGACGATATCGAAGCCAAGATCATGTCCGGCGAGTGGTCGCCGGGTCACCGTATTCCCTATGAGCATGAGCTGATGGCTGAATACGGCTGTTCGCGCATGACCGTGAACAAGGTGCTCTCGACGCTCGCGGCCAATGGCCTCATCACCCGTCGCCGCCGCGCAGGGACGGTGGTGGCGGAGCCGAGCAATCAGCAGGCCGTGCTCCAGATCCAGGATTTCGCTCTCGAGGCGGCCCGCGCAGGCATCGACTACCACTTCAAGATCCTGCATCGCGCCGTCGAGCCGATTGATGCCCCCGCCGCGCAACGGATCGGTTTACCGGTGGGGACGAAGATGCTGTGCCTCTCGACGCTTCACGTCATGGATGACGTGCCGCAGGCTTTCGAGCAGCGACTGATCAACCTCGCCACGGTGCCTGAAGCTGGCGAGGAGCCGTTCACGGATGATCCTCCTGGCACATGGCTTCTGCGGCGCGTGCCGTGGACGGATGCGGAGCATATCGTGCGGGCAGTCAATGCCGATAGTACCATGGCGAAGCGGTTGCAGATTCAAACGGGAATCGCCTGCCTCGTCCTGGAGCGCAGGACATGGCAGGCGGGCGCCTTCGTGACCGAGGCGCGCATCACCTATCCGGGCGACCGTCATCAGCTTGTCGGGCGGTTCTCGCCGGTTGCGTGAGGGGACTTGTCGCTTTCAGGTGAACGATAGGTTCAGCTCCAACTGTCATTCCGGGGCGAGCGTAAGCGAGAACCCGGAACCCATAGCACTAGCGTTACCGGAAGAGTTGTAACGCTGCTCGCCATTCCTTGGTCGCAACGGTTATAGGTTTTCACGCCTTCGGCGCGGCCCTTCGGGTCGGGTTCCGCTTCACAGCCCCGGACTGTCATTCCGGTGCACCTTTTCCGGTCGAGATCACCGGCACAAGGCCGGTGATGACAAGGAGGGGAAACCCCTCTTGATGGCGCTCAAGCCAAGGCGGAACGCAGGTCGTCGATCAGATCGTCCGCATCCTCGATGCCGACCGACAGGCGCACGAGGCCGTCATCGATGCCGAGCTCGGCGCGGACCTCCGCCGGCACGGAGGCGTGGGTCATGATCGCCGGATGCTCGATCAGGCTTTCCACGCCACCGAGGCTTTCCGCCAGCGTGAAGAGCTGGCAGCGCTCGAGGAAACGCGTCGCGCCGTCGAGGCCGCCCGCGATGCGGGCCGTGATGATGCCGCCGAAGCCGCGCATCTGGCGCTTGGCCAGGTCATGCTGCGGATGCGAGGCGAGGCCCGGATAGATCACGCCGTCAACGCCCGGATGGGATTCGAGGAACTGGGCAATCTTAAGCGCCGAGGTGCAATGCCGCTCCATGCGCAGGGACAGTGTCTTCAGACCGCGCAGGGCCAGGAAGCTGTCGAACGGGCCGGACACGGAACCGACCGCGTTCTGCAGGAAGGCGATCTTCTCGCGAATTTCCTGGTTCTGGCCGACGATCACCACGCCGCCGACCATGTCGGAATGGCCGTTGAGGTATTTCGTGGTGGAATGCACCACGATGTCGAAGCCGAATTCGAGCGGGCGCTGCACATAGGGGCTGGCGAAGGTGTTATCGGCCACGAGCCAGGTGCCGTGCCCGCGCGTTGCCGCGGCAATCGCCTCAAGGTCGGCGAGCTTCAGGAGCGGATTGGTGGGGGTCTCGACCCAGACGAGCTTGGTGTTGGGGCGCAAAGCCGCCTTCACGGCGTCGGGGTTTCCCAGATCGACATAGGTGATGTCGAGCCCGGCCGACTTCCTGCGCACACGCTCGAAGAGGCGGCGGGTGCCGCCGTAGAGATCGTCGGAGGCGACGATGTGAGAGCCGTGCTCCAGCATGTCGAGCACGGTGGCGCTCGCCGCCAAGCCGGACGAGAATGCGAAGGCCGCGCTGCCCCCTTCCAGATCCGCGATGCAGCGCTCGAAGGCCATGCGGGTCGGGTTCTGCGAGCGGGCATATTCGAAGCCCTTGTGAACGCCGGGGCTTTCCTGCGCGAAGGTCGAGGTGGCGTAGATCGGCATCATCACCGCGCCCGTGGTGGGATCCGGCGACTGGCCTGCATGGATGCAGCGGGTGGCGAAATCGAGCTGGTTGCGGACAGTCATTATGGGTGGATCCGATAGAAGTTGATGAGGTCGATGCGGGTGACGAGGCCGACGAAGGAAGCGCCATCCATGATCACCGGTACGAGACCGGCAGCGAAGAGAGGGAGAAGCTCCTTGACCGGAGCATCGGCGGAGATCGTTTGAAGACGCGTCACCATCACGTCGCGCACCGGCTTGTCGAAGACGCTCTGGGGAGCGCCTTCATGGGCGACCAGCGCATCCAGAATGTCGCTCTCGTCGATCAGGCCGACCACGTGGCCATCGTCGATCACCGGCAGCTGCGAGATGTCGGAGGAGCGCATGCGGGCAAAGGCGGAGCGCAGGGTCTCGTTGGGCGAAACGAAAATGGTCGCGCCCTCGCCGAAGGGGTTGATGACCACATCGCGCGCGGTGCCGGTTACCTTGCGGTCGAGCCAGCCCTCCTGCGCGATGAAGGCATCGTTGAACACTTTCGACAGGTATTTGGCGCCGGTATCGCAGACGAGGGTGACGACCCGCTTCGGCTCGGTCTGCTCGCGGCAATAACGCAGGGCTGCCGCCAGAAGAGTGCCCGAGGAGGAACCGGCCAGGATGCCTTCCTTGCGGAGCAGTTCGCGTGCGGCGGAGAAGCTCTCCTTGTCGCTGATCGAATAGGCCTTCTTCACCAAAGAGAGATCGCAGTTCGGGGGCACGAAGTCCTCGCCGATACCCTCGACGGCCCAGGAGCCTGCCTCGGTCATCTCGCCCGTCTCGACGAGCGGCGCGAGGATCGAGCCCGCCGGATCGGCCAGGACCATCACGGTCTTGGGCGAGGCTTTCTGGAGATAGCGGCCAATGCCGGTAAGAGTGCCGCCCGAGCCGACACCGACCACGACGGCATCCACGTCGCCGTCCATGCCCTCCAGGATCTCGGGGCCGGTGCTCGCCTCATGGGCGGCCGGGTTGGCCGGGTTCTCGAACTGGTTGATGTAGACGGCGCCCGCCGTCCTGCTGGTGATCGCCTGAGCCAGGTCCTGGTAATAATCCGGGTGACCCTTGCCCACATCGGAACGCGTGATGACGACTTCGGCGCCTAGAGCCTTGGCGTGGAGAACCTTCTCCCGGGACATCTTGTCCGGCACCACGAGGAGCGTGCGATAGCCCTTGCTGGCGCCGACCAGGGCCAGACCGACGCCTGTATTGCCCGCCGTCGCTTCGATGATGGTCCCACCTGGCTTCAGGCGCCCGTCGGCTTCCGCCGCCTCGATCATGGCGCGGGCAGGACGGTCCTTGATCGAACCGCTCGGATTGGCACTCTCAAGCTTGAGGAAGAGCTTGCATGGACCGGTATCCAGACTCGTCACCTCGACGAGGGGAGTTTTGCCGATCAGATCCAGGGCTCCATGGGCCGCCATTTTGCGTCTTTCTGATGTGAAATATATTATTTGTTTCTTTTTTGATGTGAAACAGGATTGTCCTTACAGATCCTCAGAAGGATTGTCACCCGCCGTTCTCATTCCTCAACGGCTATCCAATACCTTTGGTCCCAAGGGCTTCATGGCTTCGACAGTCGCGACCGGCAGTAAGCGCTTCCCGCAATCGGCATCTCCCGATGGGGCCTAAAAGAGAAAATCCTTCTTTTCTGTTCGTTTAAAAGAACATTCGAATTGACAGAGCGGATTCGACGGGAGAACCTTCGACGACTTCCATGGCAGAGGCAGGTTGGCACCGGGTAAATCCGTGCGCCGTAAAGCCGATACCTCGCTTCATCGCATCAGAAAGGGTTCTCCATGGCGCCCCCTCGTATTGTCGGCATCGCCGGCAGCTTTCGCCGTCCTTCCAAGACTCGATCTCTCGTCGAAGCTATCGGAGCCGAGGTCGGGCGGTCGAAGCCGGTCGATTTCGTCGTCCATGACCTGGTGGAAATCGGGGCAGGTCTCGGCGGCGCCTATTCGCGCGCGCAGTTGTCTCCGGAGGCTGTGCGCGTCCTCAGGGACATCGAAACCGCCGATGCCCTGATCGTCGGAACGCCAGTCTTCAAGGGATCCTATACGGGCCTGTTCAAGCACCTCTTCGACCTTGTCGAGCCCGATGCCCTGAAGGACGTGCCCGTGCTGCTGACCGCCACGGGCGGGGGGCTACGCCACGCGCTGGTGGTCGAGCATTATCTACGCCCGCTCTTCGGCTTCTTCGAGGCGCTTACCATCCCGATAGCCGTCTATGCGAGCGAGAGCAATTTCATCGACGGTACCCTCGTGGATGCCGCCGTGCGCGAGCGGGCGTCGAAGGCCGCCGGGCAGCTCTCGGCCGTACTGAGCCAGCGCATCGAGCAACCTCTCAGCCGTGAACCGGTGCGGCTCGCGGCCGTACGATGATGCTGCCCTTATCCGCATGGGATGACGCGGCTTTATCCCGCGTCATTTGATGAGATCGAAAAGCGGGCCCGAGCATTGGGCGACGAGGATCAATAGAAGAATACCGATGAACCAGAGCCAGGAGCCGCGCCGCTGCGGTTGGGCGGCGGTCGGCTGGGGCGCGGATGGGCGTATGACGGGGACCGGAGGAGCCGGCAGCCGCTCGATCAGTTCGGCCGAGATGGCGGTGATGGTGCCGCCCATGCCGATGAACCTGAAGCTTACGGGGATGCCCCCGACGAAGTCGACTTCGGCAGGCTGGATTCTGGAATCATAGCTGACCCACCAATATTCCCTGCGATCATCCATCCTGCACTCTTTCACTAGCAGATCATCGGATCATCAGGCCCAAAGGTGGAAGCTACCTTTGGGCCTGATGCTCGTTTTCCCTGACCGACGCATCATTTGGACCGGCACGAAGGTTGCGTCAGCGAGAAGCCCGATACACTTTTCCGCCTGATGCCCTAGCCTTCCTGTCATCGGGATCACCTCGATCTAGAAACTTTGAACTGATAAAGCCAGCATGGTGGACATTCGAGCTGGGCTTCCAGGAGATTTCATGAACGTTCTCGTCACAGGCGGAGCAGGATATATCGGCGGCCATATGGTGCTCGCGCTGCTCGACGCGGGCCACAATCCGATTGTGTTCGACAATCTGTCGACGGGTTTTCGCTGGTCGGTGCCGGAAGGGGTGCCGCTTGTCGTCGGCGATGTGGGCGATTTCGAACTCGTTCTTCGCACACTCCAGCAGTATCGGGTCGACGCCATCGCCCATTTCGCCGCCAAGCTTATCGTGCCGGAATCCGTTTCCGACCCCTTGGGATACTATCTGAACAACACCGTCAAAAGCCGCTCCCTCATGGCGGCGGCCGTTGCGGCCGGCGTCAAGAAGTTCGTGTTCTCGTCGACGGCGGCCGTCTACGGCGACACCTCCGACAAGCCCATCGACGAGAATGCTCCCTTGGGACCCCTGTCGCCTTACGGCAGCTCGAAGCAGCTGACGGAGATCATGCTGCGCGACGTCGCGGCGGCCCATGATATGCGCTATGTGGTCCTACGCTACTTCAACGTTGCGGGAGCAGACCCGCTGATGCGCCATGGCCAGTCGACGGCGAATGCCACTCATCTGATCAAGGTGGCCGTGCAGACGGCGCTCGGCATGCGCTCCCATATGGAGGTCTACGGCACGGATTATCCGACGCCGGACGGCACCTGCATTCGCGATTACATCCATGTGAGCGACCTGATTTCGGCCCATGTGCAGGCGCTGAACCACCTCGATAAAGGGGGCGAGAGCCTCGTCATGAACTGCGGCTATGGGCACGGCTATTCCGTGTCCGAGGTCATCGACACCGTGCGCAAGGTGTCCGGCAAGCCGGTCGAGGCTCGGATCGGGGCGCGGCGGGCGGGCGATCCGGTGAGCATCGTGGCCGATTCGACCCGCATCCGCTCAAAGCTCGGCTGGGAGCCGCGCCACGACGACCTCGCCATGATCGTGGATCACTCGTTGCGATGGGAAAGCATGCTGCGGGAGCGGAACCTGAAGCTCTGAAGTCCGGTGGATTGCCGGCTCCCGATAAGGGCGGGTTAAGAACCTCTGCCTCAAATGCTCGTCAGGCGCCGGGACGATTCCCGGCGTCAGAGGAACCGGCGAGCAGGAGGACAACGGCATGGGCGAGGGCAGGGGAGCGGGCATCAATGGAATTCTGCTGCTAAGCCGCCTGCTGCTGGCAGGCTGCTTCCTGCCGGTCGCCATCGGACGTCTGTCGAACGTGTCCGGACTTGCCGCCACGCTGACCCTGAAGGGTATGCCTTATGGGGACGTGGTGGCGACCCTGATCGTTCTGGCCGAGGTGTTCGGGCCTCTGGCTCTCATCGTCGGCTTCGCGCCGCGCCTGAGCGCCTCCGTCCTCATTGCCGCCCTGGTGGTGACGACGGGGACCATGCATCGATTCTGGGACTATGGCGGCTTGAACCGCCAGGCCGAGCAGGCGATATTCCTGTCCCATCTCGGCGTTCTCGCCGGTCTCCTCTTCTACGGCCTGATGGGCCCCGGGGCCTGGAGCTGGCAGGGCTGGTGGAGAGGGCTGAGCGGCAAGGCGAAGCCCGCCAAGGGCAAGAGGAAGCAGCCGTCCCGTCCGAGGGCACCCAAGCCTCGGCCTGCGCCCGCCCGCCCCATGGCGGACGACGACGAAATGGCAGATGCCGCTTAAGGTCATTCGAAATGCTCGACCGCTCTGGACACGACTCGCTTTCGTCTGCAAGGCTCCTGCCTTCATTCAGCCTCTTATCCGAGCCATAAAGCATTGCTGCGCCGTGCTTTTGCGCACGGGCTCCGGCGGTTTTTCAGGTTAGTTTTGGCGTCATGCTCCATTCCTCCTCGCGTTGCATTCTCGGTTTGGCTGTCGTCCTCGCGTGCCTGTCTCCCGCCGCTGCTCAGCAGACGTCAGATCCGCTGACCCGCTTCCTCGATAGCGTTTTCAAGAAGCCGGCGGCTCAGGTGGAGAGCGCGCCTCAACCGGCTGCACCCCAGGTCGCGGCCCCAGCGCCTGCCGCTCCACGCCCCCAGGCACAGCCGCAAACGCGTCCGCAGCCCTCCCCTAAGCCGAGCGCGACAGCCCAAAAGCCTCAGACGCAGCCTCAAAGAACCGCAAAACCACAGCCTCTGGCCACGCCGCAGACGGCGGCGAAACCCGAAGCGAAGCCTGCGCCAGCTCCCGCGAAGGTGGAGGCGAAGCCGGCCGCGCCTGAACCGCAGAAACCTGCTCCCGAAGCGCCCGTACAGGCAGCGGCCGAACCGCCCAAGCCAGCCGCGCCGGCCAAGGTGGCGGAGCCGCCCAAGCCTGCCCGCGCTACCCCAGCCCAACCTGCCGCGCCCGCTCCGACCTCGGTGGCCGCGCCGTCCTCCTCCCCGACGCCGACATCGCCTCCCGGGCCGCGCACCCCCGAGGAGGCCCTCGACCGGGTCAACGCCTATTTCAACAGCATCGACATGATGTCGGCTTATTTCGTTCAGAAGAACCCGAACGGCCAGCAGGCTGAAGGCACGCTCTCCATGCGCCGCCCGGGCCAGTTCCACTTCGCCTATTCCCCGCCGAGCACCCTCGAGGTGGTCTCGGACGGGCGTAACGTGGCGATCCGCGACAAGAAGCTCGGCACGAACGATGTCTATCCCGTCAGCCAGACGCCCCTGAAATTCCTGGTCCAGGACAATATCGACTTGTCTCGGGACACCAAGGTCCGTGACGTGCAGGTCGGGCGTGACGGAATGGTCACGGTCCGGTTCGACGACAACGCGACCCTGGGAGGCACCTCGAAGATCACCCTGCGCTTCGACAGCCGGGCCAATGCCCTCAAGCAATGGACCATCATCGACGCCCAGGGTTACGAGACCTCCGTGACGCTGTCGGGCCTCAACGCGACCTTTCGCCGGGACGCTAAGGCAGGTCAGTAAGGCTCCGGCTGTTCCCGGGGAAAGTGCTGCTTTTCGGCGGTTAGGGCCTAGCATGCACGGGATTTCGGTTTAGAACTCCGCCAGCACGCCGTCGGAGCGCGGCCCTCATAATCCTTGGCAGGTGAGCATGGTGGATAAAGCAGCCCTTGGAGCCTATGCCGGTTACGTTCTTGAAGACGCAACCATTCCGGAACTGCCGAACCATTATCGCGGCAAGGTGCGCGACAACTACGATCTGCCGGACGGGCGCCGCATCATCATCGCCTCGGACCGGATCAGCGCATTCGACCGAAACCTCGCGGCCATTCCGCTGAAGGGGCAGGTCCTGACGCAGACCGCCAAGTTCTGGTTCGAGGCGACGGCGGAGATCTGTCCCAACCACGTGATCGAATACCCGGATCCGAACGTGCTGGTCGGCCGCAGGCTCACCATCCTGCCCGTCGAGATCGTCGTTCGCGATTATCTCGCGGGCACGACCGGCACCTCGATCCTCTCGCTCTATAAGGCGGGCCAGCGCGAGATGTACGGCATCCGCCTGCCCGACGGCATGCGGGACAACGAGAGGTTGCCGCAGACCATCATCACGCCGACGACCAAAGCTTTCGACGGCGGGCACGATGAGCCCCTGACCGCGCAGGAGATCATCGAGCGTGGGCTGCTCAGCGTGGAGCAATGGAAGACGGTTTCCGACTACGCTCTGGCTCTCTTCGCGAAGGGCCGGGAGATGGCCCGCGAGCGCGGCCTGATCCTCGTCGATACCAAGTACGAGTTCGGCATCGATGAGACCGGAAAGATCATGATCGCCGACGAGATCCACACGCCCGACAGCAGCCGTTACTGGTTTCTGGACAGCTACCAAAGCCGCTTCGAGGCCGGCGAGCGGCCCGAGAGCTTCGACAAGGACTTCATCCGCACCTGGGTCGTCGCCCGCTGCGATCCTTACAAGGACGAGATCCCTGAGATTCCACGGGACGTGGTGCTGGAGACCTCGCGGGTCTACATCGATGCCTTTGAACGCATCACTGGCCAAACCTTCTCCTTGCCGTTGAGGGACGTGCCGGCGCTGGAACGGGTACGCAAGAACCTGAAGGCTTATTTCTGATTGCCCGACATGAAGCCGTGACGATTTGATGAGAAGACCGAATCCATAACGAAAAGGGGCGCCGAAGCGCCCCTTTGATTGTGAGATTGGGCCGGCTCGGGGTCAGCGCCTGCCGCCGCCGTTGCCGCCACCGCTTTGACCGCCGCTGCCGTTTCCACCGCGGTCACCCCCTTTGCCTCCGTCGCGACCGCCGCGGTCGTCACTGCGTTCGCCACCCTGGCCGTTATTGGAGTCTTTTCCGCCGCCATCAGATCCCTTATCGCCCTCGGGACCTTTGCCGCCGCGGCCATGGTCGCCAGAGTCCTTGCCGCCGTTGTGATCGCCGCCGTCACGACCTTTTCCGCCCCGGCCGCCGTGATCGTCACGATCCGGCCTGCCGCCATGGTCTCCCGACCAGCCGCCATCGTGGCCTCCACGACCGCCACCATCATTTCCTTTCCCGCCGTGGTCTCTACCGCCGTTATGATCGCCGCCGTCGCGGCCTTTGCCACCCCGGCCGCCATGTCCGTCGCGATCGGGCTTTCCGCCGTGATCGCCGGACCATCCGCCGTGATGCCCTCCACGGTCATCGCCGGATCCCCAGCCGCCGTGGTCCCTGCCACTGTGGTCCTTGCCGCCGTGATGATCGCCGTCATGTCCCCTGCCGCCGCGGCCACCGCCATGATGGTCTCGATCTGGCTTGCCGCCATGCTCCCCCGACCATCCGCCACCGTGATGTCCTCCATGGCCACCATGATGGTCATCGTTACCTCCGTGCTGACCGCCTCCGTGCTGACCACCTCCGTGATGGCCGCCTCCAGGATTTTCACCGGGATTCGTGCCGCCACCCGGGTTGGTTCCACCGCCGGGATTAGTGCCACCACCTGGGTTAGTCCCACCGCCAGGGCTGGTCCCACCACCGGGACTGGTTCCGCCGCCTGGGTTGTTTGTGCCGCCACTCTGGTCTGGCGACGTACCGGCACCTGCGCTTGGTCCTGTACCGCCAACCGGGCTGGATCCGCCACCGCCGGATGACTGGCCGCCTCCACCGCTCTGCGACGGATTGTTGCCTCCACCTGAGCCGCCGCCGCCGGAGGCGGGCGGATTGCTCGGTCCGCCGGTGGTTGGACCGGAGGTCACCGGGCTGCTGAGGCTGGCGCTTGCCTGCGGGCTTTCACCCCTGTCGCGATAGGTGTTGATGAGACCCGGTACGAACTGCGCGCTGGGCACGGTCGGGCATTCCCAAACCTGGCGCGGGCCGAGCAGGCCCCGGATCGTGACGGGCCGGCAATATTGCCGGAACGAGGCGTCCACGTTCTCGGTGTAAACCGGCGCAGCAGCAGTACTCCGGCTTGCTGCGGGTGCGATGGACCTCGCATTCGCCGCTGCGGAACGCCTCGCACCTCTGGCCGCCGGCTGTCGGGCCTCCGCTGCAGTGTACGCTTCATAAGAAGTAAAGCGCGTAGTATTTCTCTGTGTAGATTCTGTGGAGAACGCGCTTGTGGAAGATAAGAGGGCGATTAATCCAACGCATAGACGAACTGACATGAGTGCTCCTGCTCACTGAATTGTTTTTCGAGGCCAATTCTTGAGCAGGGAACACTTTTATTCCAGAATAGGTTCGGTATAGCTTCCTTCTATGTGGAGCTAATACCTTCTCGCCAGTTCATAATTTCCATTATATGGAGGTAATTCCGTGATTTTATTGAGCTCGGAGGAGTGTGTGCTGGCTCTGGTGGGGTAATGCGAGCGAACGGTGCGAATTACTCCCTAAGGCTAGGACAATACTCAGATAGGATCAGGATCCGAAGGCGCGCAGGCCCGAGGATGACCTTGGTCGATCCGATCTCGGTGCGCAGGAGCGGATTGACGATCGCGACACTCAGTTATAAGGATGCATCCATGATCACCAGTCGCACCACTTTCAGGAACTATTTTACGCCGTCCCCATAGGGCGGCTCCGTTCGGTTGCGACCAAACGTTCGATGCCGCCGCTCTCCGGCGGCATCTTCATATGGTGATCAGGTCTCCGGGCAGCGGCTCCCGCCAATCCCGAGGAGACAGAAAGATGACCATCCCGAAATCGGACTTCCTGAAGGCGCTCGCCGAGCGCGGCTTCGTTCACCAATGCACGGATCTAGACGGCCTCGATGCGCGCCTTTCGGGCGGCCCTGTGGCGGCCTACATTGGTTTCGACGCGACGGCCGACAGTCTCCACGTGGGCAGCCTTGTTCAGATCATGACGCTGCGCTGGCTCCAGAAGTCCGGTCACAAGCCCGTCGTTCTCATCGGTGGCGGCACGACGCAGATCGGTGATCCCAGTTTCCGCGATGCGAGCCGGCCGCTGCTCGACGATGAGCAGATCGCCGCGAATGCCGCAGGATTGAAGCAGGTGTTTTCCCGCTACCTCGCCTTCGGCGACGGGCCGACCGATGCAGTGATGGTGGACAATGCCGTATGGCTCGACCCGCTGCGCTACCTGCCGTTCCTGCGCGATTTCGGCACGCACTTCACAATCAACCGGATGCTGAGCTTCGACAGCGTGCGTCAGCGGCTGGAACGGGAGCAGCCGCTGACGTTGCTCGAGTTCAACTACATGGTTCTCCAGGCATTCGATTTCCTGGAACTGTCGCGCCATCACGGTTGCGTGCTGCAGATGGGCGGCTCCGATCAATGGGGCAACATCGTCAACGGCATCGAGCTTGCACGCCGAATCGACCGGCGCCAGCTCTTCGGGCTGACGACGCCGCTGCTCACCACCTTGGCCGGGGCCAAGATGGGCAAGACGGCGAGCGGCGCGGTATGGCTCAATGCCGAGAAACTCAGTGCGTACGAGTTCTGGCAGTTCTGGCGCAACACCGAGGACGACGATGTCGCGCGCTTCCTGCGCCTGTTCACGGAATTGCCACTCGACGAGGTGCATCGTCTGGGGCAGCTGAAAGGCTCCGAGATCAACGAGGCGAAACGCGTTCTCGCCGATGAGGCGACCCGTCTCGCGCATGGCGAAGAAGCCGCGTGCAACGCGGCCGACACCGCGCGGCGCACCTTCGAGGAAGGAGAGAACGCGTTGGGACTTCCAACTCTTGATCTCTCACGGTCGGAGCTCGATGCCGGCGTGACTATCGCACAGCTTCTCGTGCTGGCGGGGTGCTCGAGTTCCAAGAGCGAGGCGCGCCGTCTGGTTCTCAACGGTGGGGCAAGGCTCAACGGACAGATGGTGCAGGATGCGGATGCGCGGATCGGTGCGGACGATCTCGCCGATGGCGTCTTGAAGCTGACGGCCGGAAAGAAGCGGCATGTTCTGGTTCAGGTGAGTGAGTGAGGCGGCCACCCTTTGATCCTCAGCCTGCGGGGCGGGTTCATAAAAGCGATGCCTCGCTTGTTCCTCACGGATCTCGGGCGGCCCGAGATCCACTCAGCTGCGCGAGCCGGGAGCAACTGGTTTGCGCTAGGGATGGCCGGGTTCCTCCGTGGCTGAATTTTGTAGTTGGGCAGGTGCGGCTGAGGCTCGTAGGGATCCTTCATGACATTTAGGATGCCGTTGGAGACTAGCGCATCAAGAGTGTCGGCAGGAGTTATGGTGAAGGGTAACTTAAGAGCGGCCGGATAGGGACTTTCGGCAATTGTTCGGCTGAGGGACAGAGCAGAATAATCCATCCCGTAGCTCAAACAGAAAAGACTCCGGTTAGCTCCGGAGCCTCCTCAAGCCATCTCAGATGCCTTAGATGACGTAGAAGTCCTTGTTCGTCATTCCGAGGTTCTTCGAGATGGTCGCAAAAGCCACGGCCGCACCTTTCCCGGAACCGTCCGCATCGTAGTAGAGAACGCCGCTGTCCTTGTCATAGATAATCCGGTCGTCCTTGTCGTGCGCTTTGCCCGTGTTGTTCGTCCAAAAGGCTGCTGACTTGAGGGTGCCGTTTGCACCAATCTTCGTGAACACCGCTTTATCCAAACGAATGGTATCGTCGGCGACATTGAAATCTTTTATGGCATCCTTGTTCGTGCGACTGTTCGCGGCCGTGTCGAACACAAACGCATCTTTCCCCTTACCTCCGTAAAGAGTGTCATTCCCGTCCCCACCATAGAGGAAATCGTTGCCGCCTTGCCCATAGAGCTTGTCGTTGCCGCCATAACCCCTGAGGGTGTCGCTGCCCGATGTTCCATTCAGAGTGTCAGCACCCGCGTAGATATTCTCAGGTTTTGGAGGTGGCGGAGGGTTGATCGGGAGTAAGCTGGCAAGGCCGAATGTGCCGTTAGCGAAGGAGAGTGCCTCAATACCCGAAATGATGTCGGTGCCCCAACCGCCGACCAAGTCCGTGACGGTGACTGAGCCATCGTAGTTTAAAGCGAAAACATAGTTGCTGCTGACGCCACCGAAGACTGCGGTATCGTTGCCTTCGCCGCCGATGAGGATGTCGTTCCCGTGACCACCGCTGATCGTGTCATTGCCCTGGTCGCCCAGGAGCGTATCATTACCAGCGTAACCGATGACAAGGTCGTTGCCATATCCAGCACGAATGACGTCGTTGTAATCGTTGCCCTCGAAAGTGTCGTTGCCTTGGTTCAGGCGTACCATCCATGCGTTGTACTGCAAGTCCGACAATGTCGTCCAAAGATTTAGATTGGACATTTCTATGGTCTTTGTGATGTTCCCAGACGCGTCCACAAATCCGGAAACCATGTAGTTGACTTGGACGTTATAGTTATCGGTCCAAAATAACATACCCATCCAGTTGGCGTACGGATTTCCTGCCACATCGTACTCGACATACTTGTTCCCAAATGCATCCATGGCACCGAAATCACGCACGGAGGTCTGAATATTCGGATCTGCCTCGATATAAGCCCAGCCGGAATCCCCAGTCGTGGACATGTTGAAGCCAGCGCCCGCTGCGTTGTACGCAATAAAATTAGCCATCTTACCCCCCGATTGCGCCCCTCGTCGCCAAACGAGCGCCGCACCCAAATCCTGCCACTTACGGGCCAGGAATTAGATTACCTAGCGGAAGGCGTTGGCAGAATAAACCTAGGAATGGATGGATTTCGTGAAATATCTACGGATTGGAAATACCGCGCCTTACGCCACCTATTTACCAATAGCGTTAAGGAACATAATCCTTAGGAGGCTGACAAGGTCTGAAGCGCTCTTCCAGCCAAACAGGAAAGCCTTGGAGGTAAGGTAGGAGTTGTAGTGGTGCGGACGGCGGGGGTCGAACCCGCACGGGCATAGCCCGAGGGATTTTAAGTCCCTTGCGTCTACCGGTTTCGCCACGTCCGCATCGGAATGAGGGTTATCGACCCAAGGCCCGGAGTGCAAGGGCCAAGGCTTCGACTCTCCCAGGGTTACGCAGGGGCACGGAAGCCGTAGAGCCAGTCGTAGCGCCGGGTCATGCCCTCGGGCCCGAGATGGCGCAAGACCTGGTTGCGCCCGAAGGCGATGAGGCCGCCCGCATGATAGATGCGCCCGTTCCTGCGGGCCTCGTTCTGCACCCGGCGGGCCCGTGCGAGGCGCTGCGTCTCATAGGCGGACAGGGCCTGGGCGATGTCCTGCTGGTCTTGGCCCAGCAGAGCCGCGAGGGTGGCCGCCTCCTCGATGGCAAGTGCCGCGCCCTGCGCCAGGAAGGGGAGGACCGGATGGGCGGCGTCGCCGAGGAGGGCGATCCGGCCCTTGGCGAGACGCTCGGCCGGATGGTCGAACAGGGACCAGCGCAGCCATTCCCGCGGCTGCGACAGCAGATTGCGCAGGGCAGGGGCGGCCGAGGTGTAATCCTTGAGAAGCTCGTCCCGGTTGCCCGGCGCGGCCCAGCCTTCCACGGGAGCAGGGCTCCTCTGGATCGCCACCACGTTGACGAGCCTGCCGCCGGCAATCGGATAATGCACCACATGGCCCCGCGAGCCGAGCCAGAGGCCGGTCTCGTCGCCGGCGAGTTCGGCCGGCGCCAGGGTGCGCTCGACGATGGCGCGCCAGGCGATAGTGCCGCGAAAGGCCGGGGGCGTCCGGTCGCCCAGGGCCTGGCGGACCTTCGACCAGACGCCGTCGGCCCCGATGATCAGGTCGGCCTCGATGCCCTCCCGCGCGCCGCCGGCGGAGGTCCAGGTCAGGCTGGCGCAATTAGGCCCGTCCGTCACCTCCTCGACAGTCCGGCCCATGACGAGCCGGATCGCCGGTTCCGAGCGGACGGCGTCGAGGAGAACCGTCTGGAGATCGGCCCGGTGCACGACCCAATAGGGGGCCTCGAAGCGCTCGCGCATGAAGGCCCCGAGGGCGATCTGCCCGATGGGCTTGCCCGAGCGGATCGCGCGCACGACGACGCGCTGCGGCTCTGTCACCACACGGCGCAGGGCGGCGCCCAACCCGAGGCCGAGCAGGATCCGGCTGGCATTGGGCGAAAGCTGGAGCCCGGCGCCGACTTCGCTGAACCCGGTCCGGCGCTCGACGAGCGTGACCGCATGGCCCTGCCGGGCTAGCGCCAGGGCCGCCGTGAGCCCGCCGATGCCGGCGCCGACGATGGCGATCGAGAGTTTCTGCACTTAACGCGAGTTAGCGCGAGGCGGGATCGGTCGCGAAATCGGGCTCCCACACGCACTCGGCCGGGCGGGCCTCGTCGGCCTTCAGGCTGGGGTCGTACTTGAACAGCGTCGAGCAATAAGAGCAGACGGTCTCGCTGTCAGAGCCCATGTCGATGAAGATATGGGGATGGTCGAAGGGCGGCGTCGCGCCGATGCACATGAACTCCTTCGAGCCCACGTGAATGACGGGAACGCCCGGATCGTTGTGGAAGTGGGGTGTGCCTTTGTCAGCCATGACCGTCGCTCTCGAGGGGTGAAATTGCGGCGCACCATAATGGCCGAAGGGCCATGCGCCTAGAGCCTTTTTCCGAGGGGGAATTGGGCGCGGGACCTCGATGGGCCAGGACCGCACTTCGTGCCGCGATCCCCGCATATGCGGGGATGATGGGGAAACGTGCATTGTCATCCCGGGCGCCGTAGGCGAGCCCGGGATCCATAATCGCTGACGATGCAGAGGCGGGCGCAACGGGCCATTGGCTCTTCCTCCCGCCGTCGCCGGGACGGCAAGGGAAGGCTCGCTCACCGCCGCCGCTCTTCGGCCCGGATCGCCCGGTGCCGGTCGTGCCAGAACTCCCGGTATTCCTGCATCTGCCCGCCCACGCCCACCACGAAGGCCCGGCGCTCCTCCAGATAGCAGGGCGGCCCGTAGCCGCCCTGGCACGAGCCCCTGCGCCGGCACCGGCTCCTGCGGCAGGTGACCGGCATCTGCAGCACGTCGGCGAGGCGGCGCAGGGTATCGTCGCAATCGGG
The DNA here is from genome assembly GCF_052115545.1 of Microvirga sp. 2MCAF35. NCBI lineage: Bacteria > Pseudomonadati > Pseudomonadota > Alphaproteobacteria > Hyphomicrobiales > Methylobacteriaceae > Microvirga > Microvirga sp. 2MCAF35. The sequence continues at coordinate 3,097 of NZ_JBFRGW010000033.1, read as the reverse complement.
CAGTTCGGACAGGGTGGGATGAAAGCGTGTCATGGAAGGATCTTTCGGCAATCGTCGATGGGAGATGAAAAAGGGACAGGGCATGCGCCCTCGTCTCCGGGCTGCGAGAGCCCGGAGGTCGAAGGCGATCGAGGGTGGCGCGATGGGCAGCCCGGCTCGATGTCTAAGGATGAGTGTGAGAGCCGAACTGCTCGTCACGCACGGTTCTTTTAGGCGTTTAGACTTGGACCAGCACATGGCTGCCAAGGGCCTCCGGCCACAGGATTGCGAGGCCTGCGACCGGACCGTTCCCCACCCCACACTGGCTGACGCCTCGCGAGCGCGCCCCTCGTCAGGTGAGGATGGGTAACGATATAGCTCAGCTTGCGCCCGCTGTCAAGAACAAAGTAAGAACATAACGTTCGCTCACCACGCTCTCCACATCACCCACCACGTCATCACCGGCCTCGTGCCGGTGATCCCGATGGGAAAAGCGCGGCGCTTCACACGCAGGATGGCGGGCACGAGACCGGCCACGACGGGGAAAGGCTGACTAGGGGCGGTTCTGTTCGTTCCGAGCATCCAGAGGAAAAACTCGGCTTTAGGAGCGTCCCGTCGTCATCTGTGGTTCAACAACTGACCCCGATAGGCAGTGATCTAACGTAAGATTGGGCTTGGGGCTTTCGAGAAATCAGGCTAATTGTGAATTAATATAACATTTGTTTAGGGACCTGCCATGGCCAATTATGAAATCTCGACGCCCACAACTGTTGTAGGAACCTGGAAAACGCTTGCTGCGGAGGACACCGTTTTAGTCACGGCAGCGGGAAGCTTGGATGCCGATATTGGGATAACCTCCACAGTGTCAGGCAATCGGGTTCAGGTGATAGGCTCGGTGTCCGGAACAAATTATGGGATTCAGCTCGGAACCAACGGCACTATCGACAACTCCGGGACGATCACAGGTGGAAACTGTGCCGTGCAGCTCGGCGTCGATAATTCCAGTGGTGGGAATCTGCTCGTCAACTCAGGTACTGTTGGTGCACCCGACAGCAGGGTTGGTGTTCAAATTCGGGGAAGTGCCACAATACTCAATTTCAACACCATTCAAGGCTGGGATGCGATTAACGTTCTCGGCGGGTCGGTTCTGAATATCACGAACTATGGGCTGATCAAGTCGACCTTCTCTGCGTTTGCAATCAAGAACAATGGTGGCAATGCCGGCGCCACTATCATCAACAACTTCGGTACAATCGAAAACAAAATAAGGCTCGGTGAAGTTAAAGATATCTACGATGGTCGGTTGGGGCGAGCCTTGGATCTCATAGATCTTGGCGGTGGAGACAACATTGGCTATGGCGGCGTCTTTTCTGACACCTTTAAGTCATTCCTAGGAAATGATTTTATCGATGCGGGTGATGGTATCGATTCTCTCTTATTCGATACTGCTAGCTCTAATCTAACGATAGATTTATCGCAGAATACGCCACAGGCGACTGGCTATGGTACAGACACATTTCTGAATTTTGAGAATGTCATCGCCGGCGGTGGAGCAGACCGGTTGACCGGTAATTCGCTTGCTAATGTTCTCGATGGAGGATCTGGACGAGACACCCTTGATGGTGGATGGGGCGACGATCTTCTCAAAGGCGGCAACTTAAACCATGGAGACTCTCTCTTCGGTGGACATGGCAACGACACGCTGGATGGCGGCTTTGGCGATGACACTTTAAGCGGCGGCGATGGCTTCGACACGGTGGTGTTCAACTATGTCGAAGACGAAAGCCTAGGCGTCTACGTCAACATGGCGAACCTATCCGACCCGATGAACAATGCTGATAACGCCACTATTTCCGGCTATGGCGCCGACACCTATATCAGCATCGAGGCGCTCATCGGTACCAAGTTTGCCGACCACTTCATCGGCGACGGCGCCAAGACGGTGTTCACCGGCGGGGCCGGCAACGACACCATCGATGGCGGCGGCGGGAGCGATGTCGCCAAGTTCACTGGGACCCGCAGCCAGTATTCGATCAGCGCGCCCGATGCGAACGGCTATGTGACCGTCACCTACCTGCCGGGCGGCGGCGACGGAGCGGACAAGATCAGGAACGTGCGCGTCCTGCAGTTCTCCGATCAGGCCGTCGCGCTCGTGAACGCCGCGCCCGTGAACGTGGCGCTCTCCAAGACTTTCCTGCCCGAGACCGCGCCCGTTCACAGCGTCGTGGCCACCCTGTCATCCGTCGATGCGGATGGAGACGCGGTGAGCTATGCTCTCGCCAACGATGCCGGCGGTGCTTTCCGGATCGAGGGCAACAGCCTCGTGCTCAACCGTGCCCTCGACTACGACACCGGTCCGCACCAATACACGATCAGCGTCGAGGCCAGGGACCAGTTCGGCGAGAAAACCAGCAAGAGCTTCACCCTCGACCTGACCAACGTGGTCGAGACCAACCCGCTGGTGCTCATCGGCACGGCGGGCGCGGACACGCTCACGGGCGAGAGCGGCAACGACCGGCTCACCGGCAACGCGGGCAAGGACATGCTGACGGGTGGAGCCGGGCAGGACATCTTCGTGTTCAACCGTCTCGCCAAGACCAACACGGCGCACAAGCGGGCGGATCTCGACACCATCACCGACTTCAACCGAGTGGACGACACGATCCACCTGGCGAAAAGCGTGTTCAAGGGCATTGCCAAGAAGGGCGTTCTGGCCAAGGCGGCGTTTTATGTCGGAACCAAAGCGCACGATGCGGATGACCGGATCATCTACGACAAGAAGAAGGGCGCGCTCTGGTACGATGCGGACGGTACGGGTTCGAAGGCGGCGATCCAGATCGCCACGCTGGATAAGAACCTGAAGCTCACAAACCTCGACTTCTTCGTCGTGTGACAAGCTCCACGTCATGGCCGGACTTGACCCGGCCATCCATGTCTTGGCGACGGCGGATTTAAGACGTGGGTTGGCCTGCCCCCTTTGAAGTGGTCCTCCCTGATGTATGGCTTTTTGCCATTTGGAGGACGAGAGAATGCCCAGGAAGAGACACACGGCTGAAGAGATTGTCGCGAAGTTGCGGCAGGTTGATGTGCTGACGGCGCAAGGCCGCTCAGTCTCAGT
>NZ_JBFRGW010000032.1:0-50725 GCF_052115545.1 Microvirga sp. 2MCAF35 | reverse complement strand
TATCCTTGGTTAGGCTAGCTATGCACGTGAGCAAGGGGCATGCACCCGCACGCCCTCACACTCGGGTTCGTCGATGTTTGGGAAGAGGGTCTGAACGTGCGCCTGGAAGGCCAAGGCGTAACGGCCCGATTGTCCGGCCAAATGTCGATGATCTCTATTTAGGCGCTCCTTGCGGCGAATACAAGGTGCATCGACAAAGTTGTTGCCCAGAATAGCTCTGTTTATACCCCGGAATCTCAGGATTCAGGCAGATTTCGTAGAAAGTCAGGTGCGGTCGAGCCATGCTTCTTCGGTGGCCCTCATCTGGCTTTATCATCGTTATTTTCTATTCTATCTTGCAATTGCCCGGAAAGTAGTCCATATTGCTTCCATCCAACCGATATGTTCGGCCTGCTCTCTGAAGCTCACGATTGAGCGCCGAGCCCGCTTTCCGCACCTTTGAAGTTTGATCGCTGCGTCCAGTTCACGCGGCGGATCCGTCGTTTTGCTCCGCATTCGATCCCATCAACAACAACAGCGGCACAGCATGAAGCTGAAGCCGCTCGAGGACCCTATGTACACGAAATCTCATACAAAGCCCGTCAAGACGCTGTCCCAGCCCTTGCCGAAGAAGCCGCCGCACAAGTCCCTCTCCGCGTGGCAGCCACAGCAGACCACTCTCACCCGCGAAGAAATCCGAGCCATCATTCTCGAGCAGATCGGCTAAAGCATCGAACGCAAAAGTGGGTACCGGTTTTGCGTGTAGAGATGCGAGAAACAAAGACTTGGAGCATCGGACGTGCGTTCGAATTCACGTCCGATGCTCTAGATTATTTTCCGGCGAAGTGGATCCGGTCCGCCGTCAACACGCGGCATGACAAGGAAGAGAGCTGATCCTGCGCAAGTGGGGTCAGCTCCAGGTTTATTACAGTCGATTCAAGTCGAGCGCCGGCGGTTCCGCCCGGATTGTCGGGGCTCCTGCGGCTTCGTGATCGATTCATCTGGGCCTTTCAGGAGCGGATGAGCCGACTCCGACTCGCTGGGTCTGCGCCGCCCAGGAGCGCGCCCTGTCGCGGCGGGGCGGTCCCGCCGTGAGCCCCGGTTGGCCTCAGCGGTCGTCGGGTGACCGGTCTGCCATTGCCCGACCTGTCCCAGGGCCTGCAAGAACATCTCCATAACCTGGCTGCGACATCGGTGCCCTTCGCGGGCGGTCGACGCCTGGAACGAAAACGGCTGCGGTCTGTTAACCGTTGTTTAACTCTTGCCTTGAATTCGCCATCCGCGCCGTGCCAATAAAGATGAACAATTCCTTAACGGCACATTGGTGGGGGCAATGCGGCAACCTCTCTTCGGGCTCCTGAACGTTCTGCCTTCTTGCAAGAACACGTTCCGTTTCGCCGCTGTTTCCCTCACCCTGACACTGACCGCCGCGATCGCGCAGGCTCAGACCCATACCGGAAGCATCGTGCCGGGTTCATCGCAGCCCGTGGCCCAGGTAGGCGTGGCTAAGCCGATCATGGGCTGGGTCCGGTTCTGCGAGCAGTATCCGCAGGAATGCGCGGTCGATCCGTCGGAGCCCGCGACCATTCATCTCGGTGCCAAGGAATGGCAGGCGATCGTGCGCATCAACCAGCAGGTCAATGCTGCCATCAAGCCCAAGACCGACACGGACCACTGGGGCGTCGAAGACCGCTGGGACTTCGCCGAGGACGGCTACGGCGACTGCGAGGATTACCAGCTCGTCAAGCGCAAGCGTCTCGTCGAGGCCGGATTTCCCCACCGCGCGCTGCGCATGACCGTTGTGATCGACGAGGAGGGCGCAGGCCACGCCGTGATGATGGTGCGCACCAACCGCGGCGACTTCATCCTCGACAACAAGCGCAATGCCGTCCTTCCGTGGCACAGGACGGGCTACACCTACATCAAGCGCGAGGGCGACCAGAGCATGGCCTGGGCCTCGCTCGGCGGCCAGGTGTCGCCGACCATGACGGCCAACCAGTAAGCACATTCCGGCACGGGACGAACCAACCCGGAGAACAAAGCCGCCCGGCCGCAGTTGTCATTGCGGAGCTTGTTCGGGAGGGCCATGTGTCCGAATTCTGGGTCAAGGCATCGATGCGCTTCGGCCTTTATGGCGCCGGAGCCTTCTTCCTTTCGGCCGGATCCGCGGCGGCCGCGCAACCGGATCTTCCGCCAGGACTGCTGACCCTCTGCCTTGCGACTCTTCCCGAGACACGTCCGGACCAGGTCTGGAGCTCCTGGAGCCTCTCGCCCGTGATCGCGCTGCCGCTGGTCCTCGTCGCGGCCCTCTATGGTCGTGGGCTGCGCGTCCTGCACGGAGACGCCAAGCCTTCCCTGGGCCGGCAAGGTCTTTTTGCCGCCGGCATCGCATGCTTGGCGGTCGCGTTGGTCTCGCCGCTGTGCCGCATGGCCGCGACCCTGGCCTGGGCCCATATGGTCCAGCACGTCCTGCTCGTCGCCGGCGCACCGCTGCTCCTGGCCCTGAGCCGTCCAGGTCGCGTCCTGCTCGCATCGCTACCGGCCCGTCTTCGCATGACGATCGAGACTGTGCGAACCGACAAGCCGGCGTCGCAGCCCTATGCCTATCTCCTCGCCAGCTTCGTGCTCTACGGGGCGAATATCTGGTTCTGGCATGTCCCCGCGCTCTATCAGGGCGCATTGCTGAATGCCGGCCTGCACGTGCTCATGGTCGCGGTGCTGCTGGCGGTGAGCCTGCTGTTCTGGCACGTGATCCTGGAGACCTACCGGGTGCCGGGGCTCGGGTCCGGGCTGGCCGCCGCGCTCCTCTTCTTTACGTTCCTGCACACGGCCGTTCTCGGCCTGCTCCTCGCCCTCTCGCCGCAGGTCTGGTACCCGCTGATGGCGCTCCGCAGCGCCGCATGGGGCCTGTTGCCGATCGACGACCAGAGGCTCGCCGGGCTGATCATGTGGATCCCCATGGGCGGGGTCTACTTCGCCACGGCCCTCGTGATCATGGGGCGTCTCATCACCGGCTCCAGCCGAGCCCCCGAAGCGGCGGCTTCAGCCGGAACCGAGTGAGCGCCTTCAGGCTCGATCAGGTTCGTCCTCCGGCGGCGAGCAGGCGCATGGCGTTGGCCGTGACCAGCACGGTCGCGCCCGTATCCGCCAGGATGGCCGGCCACAGGCCGGTGATGCCCAGGATGGTCGTCACCAGGAACACTGCCTTGAGCCCGAGCGCGATGGCGATGTTCTGGCGGATGTTGGCCATCGTGTCCCGCGACAGGCGCACCATGCGGGCGATGTCGAGCACGCGCCCGTGCAGCACCGCCGCGTCGGCCGTCTCCAGCGCCACGTCTGCGCCGCCGCCCATGGCGATCCCCACATCCGCCGCCGCCAGTCCCGGGGCGTCGTTGATGCCGTCGCCGATCTTGGCCACCACATGGCCGTTGGCCTGCAGTTCCCTGACGATGGATTGCTTGTCCTGCGGCAGCAGATCGGCCCGGGGCTCGATGCCGAGCCCCGTCGCGATGGCCGTTGCCGTGCGCCGGTTGTCGCCGGTGACCATGAGCGTGTCGACGCCGGCCCGCTTCAGGGCCTCGAGCCCCTCTTTCGCGTCGGGGCGCGGCTCGTCGCGCATGGCGATCACCCCGGCGACCTGATCGCCCGTGAGCAGCACCGAGACGGACTTGCCCTCGTCGTTCAGCCCGGTGATCAGCGCCGTCTGCTCGGATGTGAGCGCCACCTGCTCGCCGGCGGCCTTGGGCGAGCCGAGGAAGAGCGCAATCCCGCCGACGCTGCCGGTCACCCCCTTGCCTCCGACGGCACCGGCATTGGCGGCCGGCGGCACCGGAACGCCGGCCTCCGCGGCCTTCGCCAGGATCGCCGTGGCGAGCGGATGGCTCGATCCCGTTTCGAGCGCGGCCGCCAGGGACAGGACCTCGCGTTCCGAGCGCCCGACGGGAATCACGTCCGTCACCTTGGGCCTGCCCTCGGTCAGGGTGCCGGTCTTGTCCAGAGCCGCCACGGTAATGGTACCCAGCGTCTCCAGCACGGCTCCGCCCTTCATGAGCAGGCCGCGTCGGGCGCCGGCTGCAAGGCCTGCGGCGATGGCCGCCGGCGTCGAGATCACGAGAGCGCAGGGACAGCCGATCAGCAGGATCGCCAGGCCCTTGTAGACCCACGCGCCCCAGGGCGCGCCGAAGAGCAGGGGCGGCACGATGGCGACAAGGGCGCCGACCACGAGCACGGCAGGCGTGTAGTAGCGCGAGAAACGGTCGATGAAACGCTCGGTCGGAGCTTTGCTCTCCTGCGCCTCCTCGACGAGACGCACGATGCGCGCGATGGTGTTGTCCTGCGCGGCCGCGGTGACGCGGACGCGCAGGGCGCCGTCACCGTTGATCGTGCCGGCGAAGACGGTCTCACCCTCGCCCTTGCGCTTGGGTACGCTCTCGCCGGTCACCGGCGCCTCGTCGATGGCACTCTCGCCGGAGACGATCTCGCCATCGGCGGGAACCCGGTCGCCGGGGCGGACGAGGATGACGGAGCCGACCGTAAGGGTCTCGGCCGGGACTTCCTCGGTCCGGCCGTTCCGCTCGATCAGGGCCGTCTTGGGCACCAGCTTGGTCAGGTTCTGGATGCTGGCCCGGGCACGGCCCGCAGCGACGCCTTCGAGCAATTCGCCGACCAGGAACAGGAACACCACCATGGCCGCCTCCTCGGTGGCCCCGATGATCACGGCGCCGACGGCCGCGATGGTCATGAGCATCTCGATGGAGAACGGCGTGCCGAAGCGGGCCGCCACGATGGCGCGCCGGGCAATCGGCACGAGGCCGACCGCCATGGCGAGGACGAAGGCCCAATGCCCGGTCTGCGGCAGGAGCCGGCCGATGAGGTAGGCGGCCACGAGCGCCAGGCCGCAGGCGATGGTCAGGCGCCCCCGTGGGCTCCTCCACCAGGGACCGTCGCTCGAGCCATGATCATGCAGGTGCCCGTGCAGGCCGGCGGCAGCTTCGTCATCGTGACTGTGCTCGTGATCATCGTGATGGTCATGGTCTTCATGGCCATGATCGTGGTCGCATCCGGGGCCGTGCACGTGTCCGTGGTCGTGACCGGCCGCCGGTGGGGTGGCCTTGGCCTCCGCAGAACCCTGCCCAGTGACTTGGTAGCCCAGCGTCGTGATCTGCTTGGCAAGGGCGGCCGGGACGATTGTGTCGTCATGGGCGACGATCACGGTCCCGGCCGGGACGGAGACGTTGACGTCCTCCACGCCCGTGTTGCGTCGCAGGGCCGTCTCGATCTTGGCCGCGCAGGAGGCGCAATCCATGCCCGAGACGCGGTAGCGGGTGCGCTGTCCCTTCGCGGACTTGTCCTCATGGCCGCCGAATGGGTTGCGTGCCTCACTCATCGCAAAAGACCTCTTCACTTCGATTCGCCCGGAGCCTACATCCTCTAGCGACTAGAGGTTCAAGAGGTTTCTTGCATGTCCCTGACCATCGGAGAGCTGTCGCGGCAGGCCCAGGTGAAGGTCCCGACCATCCGCTATTACGAGCAGATCGGCCTGCTGGCTGAGCCGAACCGGACGGAGGGCCAGCAGCGGCGCTATGGCGCGGGCGACGTTCGCCGGCTCAACTTCATCCGCCATGCCCGCGAACTCGGGTTCGAAGTCGAGGCCATCCGGCAACTCCTGAGCCTTGCGAATGATCCCAACCGCGCCTGTGGCGAGGCCCATGAGATCACCAGGGCTCATCTCGACGAGGTCAACGACAAGATCGTCCGGCTCACGGCCCTGCGCGACGAACTCGAGGCGATGGTCACGTGCGACTACCGGAAGATTTCCGACTGCCGCATCATCGAGGTGCTGGCCGATCATGGGCAGTGCCGGCACGAGCGGCATTAGGGCATCGAACGCAAAAGTGGGAACCGGTTTTGCGTGTAAAGATGCGATACACCAAACACTTAAAGCATCGTGCCGATCATCCTGCGTTTCGGCCTGATTCTCACCGCCAGCCCATGGCCGGAGCCACATGCTTCAGGATGGCCTCGATGACATGGGCGTTGTACTCGACGCCAAGCTGGTTCGGCACGGTCAGAAGCAGCGTATCGGCCTCGGCGATCGCCTCGTCCGCCTTGAGTTCCTCGACGAGCCTGTCGGGCTCGGCCGCGTAGGAGCGGCCGAAGATCGCCCGCATGTTGTCGATGATGCCGATCTGGTCGCCGTCCTTGCCGAGGCCGAAATAGGCGCGGTCACGGTCGTTCACGAGCGCGAAGATCGAACGCGAAACCGAGACGCGGGGCTCGCGGGCATGCCCCGCCCCCTTCCAGGCTTCCCGATAGCGGCGGATCTGCCTGGCCTGCTGGACGTGGAAGGGCTCGCCCGTCTCGTCCTCCTTCAAGGTCGAGCTCTGGAGGTTCATGCCCTGCTGCGCAGCCCAGACGGCCGTCGCGTTGGAGGCCGAGCCCCACCAGATGCGCTCGCGCAGGCCTTCGGAATGCGGCTCGAGGCGCAGCAGGCCGGGCGGGTTGGGGAACATCGGGCGCGGGTTCGGCTCGGCGAAGCCCTCTCCCTTGAGGACGTTCAGAAGCACTTCCGTATGCTGGCGGGCCATGTCGGCGTCACTCTGGCCCTCCTCCGGCGTGTAGCCGAAATAGCGCCAGCCATCGATCACCTGTTCGGGCGAGCCGCGGCTGATGCCGAGCTGAAGACGCCCGCCGCTGATCAGGTCGGCCGCGCCCGCATCCTCGGCCATGTAGAGCGGGTTCTCGTAGCGCATGTCGATGACGGCGGTGCCGATCTCGATGCGGCTGGTCTTCGCGCCGACGGCCGCCAGCAGCGGGAAGGGCGAGGCGAGCTGACGGGCGAAATGGTGGACGCGGAAATAGGCGCCGTCCGCGCCCAGCTCCTCGGCCGCGACAGCAAGGTCGATGGACTGGAGCAGGGTATCGCGGGCCGAGCGCGTCTGCGACTGCGGCGAGGGTGACCAGTGCCCGAACGAGAGAAAGCCGATCTTCTTCATGAGGCGGTCCTATGCAAATGCCGTGTGGCGGTTCGGCACGAGAGACAACAGGTCATCGTTCGTGCCGAGGCTCTCCTATGAGAAACTCTCCTATGGGACCCACCACGACAGATCAATTTCGGCGCGGATGCGCTGCAGGGAGCAGCGACAAGAACGGCAGAGGCCATGTTCGCAATTGAGTCGCAATTACCGACTAACTTATGTTAAATTGATCTTGGTCAAGGCATCGGTATCCGCACGGACCGATTGTGCGGTCTTGAGGCAGGGATCAGAACTCTGCGGGAAGGCCATGGCGATGAGCAACGACATCGGGCCTACGTTCAGGAGTAAGAGCAACGGTCAGGAACGGCCCATATCGCTCGGGTCCGCGGTTCCGGCGGGATTGGGTCGCACGCTTCCGCCCGGCTACATTCACTTGGGAGTCGCCAAGGAAATCGCGCCGACCCTACACGAATTCGGCATCGATCCGGCTCCGGTCATCCGTGAGGCGGGACTGGATCCGGGCCTCTTCGACGATGACGCGAACATCATTCCGCACGCGGCTCTGGGCCGGCTGCTCACCCTGAGCGTCGCCCGCACCCGTTGTCCGCATTTCGGGTTGCTGGCCGGTCGGCACGCGACGATCCTGTCCTTGGGGCTGGTCGGCCGCCTGATACAGCATTCCGAGACTGTCGGGGATGCCGTGCAGTCGCTCGTGTCGAACCTGAGCATCGAGAACCGGGGCGCCGTGCCCTCGCTCACGATCAGTGACGGCATGGCCCTGCTCACCTTCTCGATCTACCTGCTCGAGGCCGAGAGCGCGGATCAGATCTCGGACGGATCCCTTGCGGTGGCGGTCAATGCCCTGCGCGCCCTGTGCGGAGCGGATTGGAACCCGGCCGAGGTGCTGCTGCCTCGGACTGCACCTGCGGACCAGGAGCCGTACCGGCGCCATTTCCGGGCGCCCGTCCGGTTCAACCAGGAGAGCGCCACCCTCGTTTTTCCGGCGCGTGATCTGGACCGTCGAGTCGACGGCGCCGATCCGATGATGCGGGAGGTGCTGGAGGAGCGTGTCCGGCAGATGAAGATCGCCCAGGGCCGCGAGTTTTCCGACGACATCCGGCGCTTGTTGCGGACGCGGCTGACGAGCACCCGCTGCTCGGCCGAAGCCATCGCCGAGACGCTGGCCATGCACCGCCGGACCCTCAGCCGCCGCCTGAAGGACAGCGGCATAGGCTATCGGGCGATCGCCAACGAGATCCGATTCGAGATCGCCCGGCAATTGCTGCAGGACACCGAGGTGCCCCTGGGGCAGATCGCAGCAGCACTGGGCTACTCGGAAGCCAGTGCCTTCACCCGGGCTTTCCGGCGCTGGTCGGGCCGGACGCCCAAGGCCTGGCGGGCCGACGGTCGCCTCGCCCCGATAGCCCAAAGTGTCAATGTATTGTCCTCGCGGGTCAAGCACGGAGCGTCGGGAAGCCTACAGTGACCTCGCGGGCCGAGCGATTGGCAGGTCGTGACTCCCTATGGCAAGCTCGTCCAGCGGCGCCCGTCATCAGCCCTGTTCGGAGTAGACCTTGAGCAAGAGCCCCCACCGAACCTTGGTCGCCGCTCTGTGGGGCCTGATGGTCCTGATCCTGGTCCATGCGGGCCTTGGTCCGGCCCGAGCCCAGACCGATGCGGCTCCGCCCGCACCGCCGCAGGTTCAGGAGCTGATGCGACTTCTGGAGGACCCCGCCACACGGGCGTGGATCGACCGGCAGGCACGTCCGGTGCCGCCCTCGACCACGGAGACGACGCAACAGCCGCAGGACATGAATTCCGAGCTGATGGCGACGCGTGTCGAGGCACTGCGGACGCATCTCGCTTCCCTGGCGGCGGCGGTGCCTCGTCTCCCCCAAGAGACCCGGCAGGCCGCGGATCTGCTGTCGCAGGAGCTTCAGAGCCGATCCGCGGCCGGCGTCGTCCTCCTCGTGATCGGTTTCCTGGCCCTTGGCGCCGGGGCCGAATGGATCTTCCGCAGGATCACGGCAGCGACAGGCGAGCGGATCCTCTCCCATCCTGTGCGGGCGGCCAACGACCGGCTGCGGTTGGTCGGCTGGCGCCTGGGATTCGGACTGGCCCATGTGGCGATCTTCGGCCTGGGGAGCATCGGGGCGTTCCTTGTCTTCGACTGGCCGCCCCTGCTCAGGCGCATCGTGCTCGCCTATCTCGTCGCGGCGCTCCTGCTGCGGATCGCCTTGCTGGTATGCCGGATACTGCTCTCGCCCAGGCCGGTGGGCCCGCACGATCCCGAAATGCTCCGGGTCGTTCCCATGACCGACGGGGCGGCGCGCTTCTGGCACCGCCGCATCGTGCTGTTCGTCGGCTGGTTCGCCTTCGGCTGGGCCACGATCGAATCGGCGCGAACCCTCGGTTTCTCTCCCGACAGCCGCAAGGTGGTGGCGTATGTCATGGGGATCGGCCTTCTGGCCCTGGCGGTCGAAGCCGTCTGGCGATGGCCATCCCGTCCCCTGGTCGCGCCGGAAGCATCGGAGCGCCCTGCACATCGTCACCTGATCGGGACGTGGCTGCTGTCGCTCTATCTCGTCCTGCTCTGGGGCCTGTGGGTCGCGGGCCTCATGGGTCTGTTCTGGCTGCTGTTGGTGGCCGTCGTCCTGTTCCAGGCGATCAAGATCACCAGGGATGCCGCCCGCCATCTGCTGCGGTCCCAGGACGCCGCGGAGACCGCCCACGGCGGCGAACTCCGTGCCGTCTATCTCGACCGGGGCATCCAGGCCCTTCTGATCGTCGGGGCGGCGTTGTTCCTCGCATGGGCCTGGGGAATCGACTGGGGTGAGATGACCAGCCGCGACACCGTCGTCACGCGGCTCGTCCGTGGCGTGCTCAGCAGCATCGTGATTCTGCTGGTGGCCGATCTTCTCTGGCAGCTGGTGAAGACACAGATCGACCGCAGGCTGGCCCGCCTGCAGGCCGAGGCCGCTCCCGGCAGCGAGGAGGCTTTGCGCCAGGCGCGGGTCCGAACGCTGCTGCCGATGTTCCGCATGGCGGCCTTCATCGTCCTGGCCACGGTGGCCGTGCTCATGGCGCTCTCATCCCTGGGGGTGGAGATCGGTCCGCTCATTGCCGGCGCGGGCATCTTCGGCGTCGCCATCGGGTTCGGGTCGCAGACTCTGGTGAGAGACATCATCAGCGGCATCTTCTATCTGCTCGACGACGCTTTCCGGGTCGGCGAGTACATCCAGAGCGGAAGCTACAAGGGCACCGTGGAGAAGCTGGGCTTCCGCTCCGTGAAGCTCCGGCATCATCGCGGCCCGGTCTTCACGATTCCGTACGGACAGCTCGGGGCGGTGGAGAACATGAGCCGCGACTGGGTCATCGACAAGATGACCCTCAACGTCACCTACGACACCGACCTCGACAAGGCGAAGAAGATCATCAAGCAGGTGGGCAAGGACTTGGCGGCGGATCCGGAATGCGCGCCCAACATCATCGAGCCGCTGAAGATGCAGGGCGTGGAGCAGTTCGGTGATTTCGCCATCCAGCTGCGCATGAAGATGATGACCCGCCCGGGCGAGCAGTTCGTGATCCGGCGCAAGGCCTATGCGATAATCAAGAAGGCCTTCGACGAGAACGGCATCGCGTTCGCATTCCCGACCGTCCAGGTGTCGGGCCGCGGAGATGCCGAGCCGGCCGCGGCCCGACACATGCTCACCCTCGTCAAGGGCAAGCCGGAAGAGGGCGGCTAGAGCATCGGACCCAAAAAGTGAACTTGCACTTTAGGGATCCATCCGATGCTCTGCTCCTCGAAAAGCGCATCGTTCTGACCCGGATGGCCGCCCGCATGTGGTCTCAAGTGTCAAGCGGAAGTCACAAGCGGTCAAGCAGGGGGATTCGGGAGCCGCCATGATGGCGCTATTCGGGGGGTAGGGCTGCCGGAGAGGCGGAGGGGACCATGGAGATGTCATCCACCCGCAGGACAGAAGAAACGCCGCCGGGCCATGGCGCCGGTCCCCTCACCGACGATCTGCGGCGCGTGCTTCGGACCGAGCTGCTCAGGGATACCTGTTCCGCTGCTGCCATCGCCCGCCTGTTCTCGATGCACCGTCGCACCATGAGCCGGCATCTGCGCACGGAGGGGCTCGCCTTCCGCCAATTGGCCAATGAGGTGCGTTTCGAGATCGCGTGCGAGCTTCTGGAGAACACCGACATGGCGGTGAACCAGATTGCCGCGGTCCTGCGGTATTCCGAACTGAGCGCCTTCACCCGCGCGTTCCGGCGTTGGGCCGGTCAGACGCCGTCGGCTTGGCGCGCCAGCCACTCCCGTGCCGGAAATTCCCTGAACACGCGCATTCCGCGCCCGGGCATCCTTCCCTGAAGGATGCCCGGGCCGGCTCTCAATCGTCCCACAAATCCCGCGGGCCCTGCTTGCAGCGGTATCCGACGAAGCACCACGGCGTGTCGCGGCTCGGGACGAAGGCCTGCTGGGCGTATTCGCCGATCGCGCAGAAGGTTTCGTCGCGCACGAACCGGTCGTAGGTTTGCCCGCCGGTTCCCAGGACGATGGCTCCTCGCGCAAACACCAATTGCTGGCTGGCACCGCAGGGAGCGGCCAGCGTCGACGGACGCGGCTGGGCCTGCGCGCCGGTCAGGAATGCGGATGACATCAACACGATCACGGCTCGCTTCATGGGCGGCCTCCTGCTCCATTGTGACGGCGGATTGATCCTGGACCGTTCCCTACCAGGAGGCTCCGCTGCTCAGTCTCTATATCTGGTGCATCGCTCTTCGCGGAAAACCGGGTTCACGTTTAACTTACTTGGCCCTGCAGGTCCGCCCGATGCGGGAGGCCTTTAACGGCCGTTGTCGATCTCCATGGAACGGCAAACGCTTCCAATGGGGCATTGGGCGGCATCGGCCGTTTTCACCCAGGCGGGCTGTGCCGTTTCAGGGAGCGCGCAGAAACTCGAATCTCTGACATAGCGGTCATACGTCGTTGGTCCAGTGCGGAGCACGACGGCGCCTCGCGAGGCCACGATTCCCCTGGCCGCGGCACAGGTCATGGTCAAGGTCGTGGCTCCCGTCTGGGCCATCGCGCCCGTCACGAAACCGGACGTGACGATCAAGATGAGGACGCGCTTCATCGCTTCCCTGCACTTTCCGGACCACCATAGCACGGCCGGACATAAGCGCTTGATGGAACGGGACAGCCCTTTGACCTTTTGGGCCAGAGGGTTGCGCTGGAAAGCGGATGGTCAGGTCCGCCGGCCGAGCACCATGTAGGCTGCGGCCGTCCAGGAGAAGGTATCGCCGCCCAGGCCCTCGCCCGTCGTCGGATCGAAATATTCGCAGAATCCGGCGCTCTCGATAGCTTGGACGATGGTCCGCTCGATCCGGCGGGCGAGATCGTCCGACCCGTTCAGGCGCAGTCCATCGCAGATGAGCCAGTTGATCACCGCCCAGACCGGGCCGCGCCAATAACGCTTCGGCTCGAAGGCAGGCGAGAAGGATGGAGTCGAGGGAACGCCGACGAACATGCCCGACAGCCAGCGCTCGATCTCCGCCACGATGGCCGTCCGCTGACCATCGTCGAGCGTCAAGGCCACGAGAGGAATGAATCCCGCCTGCGTCGGCGTTTCGATGTCCTGTCCGGAGATCAGGTCGAGATTGACGAAGCGGGACAGTTCGGGCCGCCAGCGGCGGGCAAGACCCGCGAGCAGCCTCTCGTGCATGCGCGAGAGTTCGGCCTTCTCCGCGTCCGTTCCCAAGGTCTCGGCCAGATGCATCAGATCGGCTGTCGCGCGGGCCAGGATGGCCGTCATCTGCACGTCGGCCACCTTGAAGGGGGCTGCCGCCCATTGCCGCCTGGGGTCCCAGCCGCAATCCCGATAGGTGTCGACGAGGTGAATGAAGCGCTGGTAATCCTCGTCGCGCGGACGCATGGAAGCATCCACGTGGCCCGTGTCCTTGCGGCGGATGGTGGTGGTCGTGGTGGTCGGCACACGGGCCAACCCCTCGTCCCAAGCCGGCGAGTTGTCGCTGCCGCTCTCCCAGGGGTGAAGGATCGCTACGACGCCGAGCCCCTCCGGATCGCGCGCGGCGAGCCACCAGCGGTGCGAGCGCAGGGCGGCCTTGAACAGCGCTTTCGTGCGCTCCGTCGCGCCGGCCGTTCCGGTTGCGAGGGCCGCCTCATGGACGTGGCGAAGCGCCATGCCGAAGACCGCGGGCTGCGTGATGCCCGAAGTCGGAACCCGGTGGCGCGTGCCCCACACGTCCGGACCGGGAAAATAGGTGTCGCTCGGCGCGTGGAACACGATGTGCGGGATCATCCCGTCGTCCCATTGGCCTTCGATCAGGCGCTCCAGCTCGCGATAGGCCCGGTCCACGTCGAAGATCGCAAAGCCCATGGCCACGAAGGCGGAATCCCAGTTCCACTGGAACGGATAGAGCCGGTCGGTCGGCACCGTGTAACCGCCGCGATCGTTGCGTGCGAGAATGGCGCGCGCGGCTTCTTCCCTGGGAAGCATGGTCATCTCAAATGTCCTTCAATTCGAAAACATTCAGGCCCGGACGAGGGCGCGTCCGGTGGTGCTGTCGATCCAGGTCACGCGCGCGGGATCCACGGTCAGCCCCACGCGCTCGCCGGGATTCACCTTGGCGGTCGGCGGCGCCACGATGCGGGCGAGCTGGCCGTCGATGGCGCCGGTGAGGAGGAGGTGCGAGCCCATCGGCTCCACGACGCGCACGTCGAAGGGGATGCCCGAGCCATTGGCACTGAGGCTCGCATCCTCGCCGCGCAGACCGAGCTCCAGGCTCTCGGCCGTGGGCGGGCAGGGCAGGGCGGCGTCGCCGATCCGCGCGGTACCGTGGCTCGACCGGACCTTGATGAAGTTCATGGGCGGCGAACCGATGAAGCCGCCGACGAAGCGGGTGGCCGGCGTGGCGTAGATGTCGAGCGGCGAGCCGATCTGCTCGATCTTGCCGCCATACATCACGGCGATGCGGTCGGCGAGGCCCATGGCCTCGGTCTGGTCGTGCGTCACGTAGATCGTCGTGGTCCCGGCTTCGCGCAGGACCGCCTTCAGCTCCGTGCGCATCTCGAGCCGCAGGAGCGCGTCGAGATTGGAGAGCGGCTCGTCCATGAGCAGCACGGCCGGCTCGACGGCGAGCGCGCGGGCCACCGCCACGCGCTGACGCTGACCGCCCGAGAGTTTCGCCGGATAGCGGTCGAGATAGCTCTCGATGTGGAGCAGGGCTGCCGCGCTTTCGACCTTGCGCTTGACCTCCGCCTGTGGGGCCTTCTGCATCCGCAGCCCGAAGGCGACGTTCTCGAACACGGTCATGTGCGGGAAGACGGCGTAGTTCTGGAACACCATCGCCAGTCCGCGCTTGCGGGGGCTGAGGTCGCTCACGTCCTGACCGCCGATGACGACGCGGCCGGCGCTTTGCGTCTCGAGGCCAGCAATGATGCGCAAGAGCGTGGTCTTGCCGCAGCCCGAGGGGCCGAGCAGGGCCACGAACTCGCCGTCGTTCACGGTGAGCGAGACTTCCTGCAGGGCGCGGAAGGAGCCGAACTCCTTGACGACGCGATCGATGACGATGTCGGCCATGAGGTGATCCGTTACTTGCTGGCGATGCCCCACACCGCGAAGAGGTATCGTCTCACGGCGAAGATGAAGAGCACGGAGGGGATGATGAGGATGAAGCCGCCGGCGAAGCGGTAATGCAGCGGGCTCTCGGCCAGGATCCGCAGAAGATAGGCGGTGAGCGTCCGCTCGCGCACGGTCAGGATCGAGGCGGCGAACACTTCGTTCCAGGAGATCACGAAGGCGAAGATCGCCGTGGCGGCCAAGCCCGGCAGCGCGAGCGGCAGGACAACCTTCATGAAGGCCTGGAAGCGCGTGCAGCCGAACACCCAGGCGGCCTCCTCGTATTCGCGCGGAATGCCCATGAACAGGCTCTGCGTGACGAGCGCAGCAAAAGGCAGGGCCAGCACCGTGTGGATCAGCGACACGCCGAAGGGCGTGTCGTAGAGCCCGAGGCGGATGAACGACACGGTAAGCGGCAACGCCAGGATGGCGAGCGGGAAGGCGCGGGTCAGGAGGACGAGCAACCGGTAGGCGTTCTGCCCGCGGAAGGTATAGCGCGCCAGCGCATAGCCGGCAGGGGCGCCGAGCGCGATGGAGAACACCACGGTCAGCCCAGCGGCGATGAGCGAATTGATGAGAGCATTGAACACGCCCTCGATGACGAGGAACTGGCTCATCGCCGTGAAAGACAAATCCGAAGGCCAGATCGATTTCGGCCAGCGGAACACGCCGAGCCTGCCGCCGAAGGCGCCGAGCGCCACGAGATAGATCGGCACCAGCACCCAGGCGATGAGCACCGCGAGGCCTGTCCAGAGAAGCAGACGTCGCGCCGAGGGAAGAGCCATGCCGCGGCTCGTCGAGGCGGTTTTCGGTTCGGCAGCACTGATTGTCATGGGAGCTGCTCCGGACGTGTTTTCAGCACGCGCAGGTATAGGGCCGTTGCGGCGAGCGAGATCGCCATGATGAGGACTGCGTAAGCGGCGGCGACCCCGTAATTCTGGTTGTCGTTCTGCCAGACATAGGCCTCGCCGGCGAGAACCGGGAAGTTGCGGCCGCCGAGCGCATAGACGACGGCGAAGACCTCGAAGGCCAGCACTGTGCGCAGGATCAGGGCGGATTGCAGGCTGGGCTTCAGAAGCGGCAGGGTGATCCGGGTGAAGCGCGTCCAGGGTTTCGCGCCGAAGATCTCGGCCGCTTCCGCGAATTCCTTCGGGATCAGCTGCAGGCCCGCGATCAGGATCACCAGCACGATGGCCGTGGCGCGCCAGAGTTCCGCGAGCACGATGGCGAAGAACAGGGCGACGGGCGTCTCCTGAGAAAGCCAGCCGACCGGGCCTTGGATGATGCCCAGCGCATAAAGGGCGGAGTTCAGGTAGCCGGTGTTCTGGAGCAGGGCGAGCCAGGCGAGACCGGCCGCGAGATCCGAAATTCCGAGCGGAATGGTGAGCACCCACAGGACCAGGTCACGGCCCTTGTCGAGCTTCGTCACCATGGTGGCCATGCCGAGCGCCAGAACGACCTGGAGCGGCACCACCACAAGGGTGAGCAGGAACGTGTTCTTGATGGCGAGCGCAAAATTCAGGTCGCCGGCCATGCGCTGGTAGTTTTCGAGCGAGAAACCTTCACCTCCGGAGAACGACAGCCAGACCGTCTGCACGAGCGGCACGAGAAACAGCGCGCCGAGAAAGACGACCGATGGCGCGATCAGCGCATAGGGAATCCAGGATGTGCGCGCAGGCATGAAGCCGCTCCACTCACGAGGGGATAAAGCCCAGCGGAGCGCGAGTCCGCCGGGCTTGACGTGTCGGTTACTGAACCTGGCAAGCGCCCTGGCTCGGCTTGTCCGGAGCCCAGCAGGGAGCGCCGGTTTCCTTCATGAGCGTGTCGAGAACCTTTGCCTGGGCTTCGAGCACGTCCTTAACCGGCTCGTTGCGCAGCACGATGCGCTGGAACGAGTCCATGTAGACCTTGTTGAACTCGCCGCCCTTGGCGCCGAGACCCACGGGCAGGAGCGACACGAGCGCATCCTTCGCATTCTGCGTCGCGGCCACGGCGCCGGCGAGCGCCTTGATGCCGGGTGCGAGATCCGCCGGCAGCTCCGCCTTCACGACCGGGAAGAAGCCGACTTCGGCGGCCGTCGCCAGCTGCGTCTCAGGCTTGGTCAGATGCTCGATCACCGCCACGGCGCCCGCGCGGTTCGGCGCATCCTTCGGAATGGCGAGGCCGGCGATCACCGGCATGTAGCCGCGTCCCTTCGGACCGGCCGGGGCCGGGAAGGCGACGAACTGATCGGGCTGCAGGGTGAGCGCTTCCTTCACGCGGGCGATATGATCCCACGCGATCCACACCTCGCCCGAGAGCAGGGGCTCCTGCATGAAGTTGTAGTTGGTGGAATTGGGGTTCGTCACCGCCCACAGGTCCTTCAGGGCGTTCCACCCGGCTTCCGCATCGGGCGACTTGAAGGTCGTGACCACGCCGCCCGTGAAGGACGGATAGAAATAACCCTGGAAGAATCGCGGCAGGAGGCCCGTCGGGCCGGCCGGGAAGCCGAGACGGCGCTGGCCCGTCTTGTCGACGATGTTCTTGCCCCATTGCTGAAGCTGCGCATAGGTGAGCGTGTTCACGTCCGCGCCGGCCGGCAGGTATTGCAGCGCCTGCTTGTTGGCGACCATGACGTAGGTGGCCTGCATCCACGGGATGTATTGCTGCTGGCCCGTGCCGAGCTTACCGAGATCCATCAGGCTCGCCGGAATGCCGCGATCCGTCAGCTTCGCCGCGACATCGTCGACGGGCTGGAGATCGGCCGGAACATGCGGCTGCAATTCACCGTGCAGCGCGCCGACGACGCTCGCCGTGCGCTTGCCCGCCTGCGTCTCCGCCTTCATGCGGACAGCAAACGCGGGCGGCTCGTCGACCACATAGGTGACCTTGCCCGGGATGCCTTTCAGCAGGACGTCACGGACTTTCGTCGCTTCCTCGATGGGACGAAGCTGGGTCGAGTAAAAAATCGTTTCCTGCGCCTGAGCGACCGAGAGCCCTCCGAAAAGGGCTGCCGCGGCGGCAATGGCGCGAAGCGATACGGGATGCGTCATTTCCTTCCTCCATTGGTCCCTTCTCGGTGCCGCTCGATCCGGGGCCGGAAGATCGAGGGCATCAGACTCAGTTCGCCGGTCCGTGGGTGGCCCTCGGAACCTGCCGAACCGGCAGAATGGTTTGCAGCTCGGACGGCTCACGACCGCTTAAGCGGGCGATCAGCATCTCGGCCAGTTGCCGTCCAACATCGGGAGCCGCGATCTCCATGCTCGACAACGGCGGATCGGTGAAAGCCGCGGAGGGCAGATTGTCGTGGCCGATCACCGCAATGTCGCGCCCTGCGGTGAAGCCGTGCTCCTTGAGCGCGCTCAGGGCGCCGATCGCCATGCTGTCGGTCGCGCAGAGCAACGCCGTGGGAGGCGCGCTCTGCCGGAGCAGCCATTGCGCGGCCTCGTAGCCGCCCGCTTCCGTCGGCTGCGCCGTGTATTCGAGCGGCTCCGGGGAGCCGATGTCTTCGAGCGCCGCGAGCCAGCCCTTGCGGCGAAAGTGAGCGAAGGTGAGATCCTGGGGCGCGGCGATATGGGCCATGCGCCGGTGGCCCAGGGACGCGAGCATCTGGGCTGCCTCCCTGAAACCGGCCTCGCCGTCGCCGTCGATGAAGGCGTGCTCTTCCGACCGGGCGGTGCGGCCATGGGTGACGAACGGAATGCCGCGTTCCTTCAGGAAGGCGACGCGCTCATCCTCGAGCCTTGTGCGCACGACGATCACCGCATCGGCCCGGCGCCCGTCCAGGAGCCGCCGGTAGGTTTCCATCTCGCCGGCGCGTCCGGCGATGGGCAGCAGCATCAGGTCGAGGCCTTCCTCGGCCAGACGCTGCCCGCAGGCCGCCAGCATGTTGAGAAAAATGGGAGGACCGAAGCGGCCCGGCTCCGTCGGCAGGGTCACGGCCACCGCTTCGGCCTTGCGTCGCCGCAGGCTGCGAGCGGCCGGGTTCGGGCGATAGTTCATCGCCTGAGCCGCCGCCTGGACGCGCTCGCGCGTGGCCGGGGCCACGTCGGAATAGCCGTCGAGAGCCCGCGAGACCGTGGTGATCGACAGGCCGAGCGATTGCGCGAGAAGCTTCAGGTTCGACACAGGGTTTCCGCCCTCCATGTGCCCACAATTTAATCTCCAAAACGTTTTGGGAAGTCAATCTTCCCAATCTTAATCCTTGGTCTAAGGTCCGATAAGAGCCTGGCGACCGGCGCTCGATCCGCTGCCGCTGGGGAAGGTCCGGCGTTCGCTGCTTGACGGAGCGAACGGATCAAGGCTCATGCGTCGGTTGAGATGACCAATGCTATGGGGTCCGCTGCTCGGAGGTGTATAATCCCGGCATCGGGATCCGGAGAACGCGAGATGGCGAAAGACCCAATCCTGCCCGTCGACGATGACGCTCGCGCCTTGGCCAAGAGGCTGATGCGCACGGCCCGCTCCGGCGCGCTCGCCAGCAACGACCAGGAGAGCGGGATGCCGTTCGCGAGCCTCGTTCAGGTCGGAACGGATCTCGACGGCTCTCCTGTCATCCTCACCTCGCAGCTTTCGGTGCATACGAGGTTGATGGAGGCCGATCCACGCTGCTCCCTGCTCCTGTCCTCCATCGGCAAAGGCGATCCGCTGGCGCATCCGCGCCTGACCCTGCAGGCGACCGCGGAGCGCCTCGACCGGGATGCGGACGAGACGAAGAAGATCCGCCGCCGCTACCTGCTGGAGCATCCCAAGGCCGAGCTCTACGTCGACTTCCCGGATTTCGGCTTCTGGCGCCTCAAGGTGTCGTCCGGCAGCCTCAATGGCGGTTTCGGCCGGGCCTATCGCATGACGCCCGGAGACCTGCTCGCCGACATGTCCGAATTCTTCGATTTCTACGAATTCGAAGCCAGCGCCATCGAGCACATGAATGCCGAGCATAGCGATGCAGTCGCACTCTACGCCACCCGGCTCTGCGGTGCCCGCGAGGGCACCTGGCGTCTCATCGGGATCGATCCCGAGGGCCTCCAGATGGCCTTGGGCGACGACATCCTGCGCCTGTCCTTCCCGAAAGCCCTGACGGGACCGCACGAGGTGCGCCCCATGCTCATCCGGCTGGCGAACGAGGCCCGGAGCAGGGCTTCATGATGGTCGCGTTCACTCGGGGATGCCCGCGACCTGGAGCGCATCGAGATAGCGCTGAGCGAAGGTCTGGTCGCGCCAGGGATTGATCTGGCGCTGCAGGGTCAGCGTATAGGTCGGGAAGGCTTCCATCAGGCGCTCCGCCGCCGCTTTCGCATCATCGAGCCGTCCGAGCCCGACGAAGGCCCCGATGACGACCCTGTAGGACGAGCCGTAGCCCGGCATCTCCCGCAGGGCGGTTTCTCCCCAGTTCAAGGCGTCTTCGAACTGCTCGAGCATGAGGTAGCACATCCCGATCCCCGAAAGGGCGATGCCCTTCTCCGGGTCCAGCGGGCTCAGGCGCATGGCCTTGTGGAAATGGTCGATGGCCACGAGAGGCCGGCTGGCATGGGTGTTGACCCATCCGCTGCTCGTGTAGCTCTGGGCCGAGTTCGGGTTGAGATAGAGAGAGCGCTCGATCGCGTTGAGGGCCGCGTCATAATCCTTCGCGCTGTAGGCGAGGACCTGGGCCGCGAAGCGCAGGCTCGTCGGATCGTCGCGGGCCTCCGCCATCACCTCGCGCGCCATGCGGATGGCGACGCGGATATCGTCCGGTTCGTGCCAGCATTGGCTCACCGAGATGCTGCGGATATAGGCGCCGAGCGCTTTTGCCAGCGTGAAACCGGGATCGATGCTCAGGGCCTCGTTCGTGAGTCTGCGGACATCGGCAAAGCCCTCCCGGGTCATCTTGTAGAAGCAGGGCAGGGCGCGCAGATACAGGTCATAGGCCGTGACGGAGGTGGTCGGCTTGCTGTGGGCCTGCCGGATCTCCTCGAGCCGAATGCTGGGCTCGACCGCCCCGACCACGCTCTCCGTCACGCGGTCCTGCAACTCGAAGATATCGCTCATGTCCCCGTCGAAGCGATCGGCCCAGACATGGTGCCCGGTCACGCCGTCGATCAGCTGACCGGCGATGCGGACCCGCGTTCCCGCCTTCCTGATGCTGCCCTCCAGAACGTAATGCACGCCGAGTTCGCGGGAGACCTGCCTGACGTCGACGGCGCGACCCTTGTAGGTGAAGGAGGAATTTCGGGCGATCACGAAAAAGGACCTGACCCGGCTCAGGCCCGTGATGATGTCCTCAACCAGACCATCGGCGAAGTATTCCTGCTGCGGGTCCTCGCTCAGATTGGTGAAGGGGAGCACGGCGATCGAGGGCTTGTCGGGAAGAGGCAGGGGTTTGGCATGGTCCGACCCCGTCGACGCCACGGGGTCTGTCTTCAGGGAATAAGCCCGGACCGGCTCCTCCATGTTCTTCACCCGCTGCGGCCCGAGATCGCTGAAGGCCAGGGGCAAGAGCTTGCGCACGTAATGGTAGGCCGTTTCCGACGCGCAGACCGAACCCGGATGCGCCAGCTGCTGCAGTCGCGCCGCCACATTGACTCCCTCGCCGAGGAGATCGCCGTCCCGCACCATGACATCGCCCACATGCACGCCGATGCGGAACCGCAGGGTTTGACTCCCGGGCTCCAGGCCGAGCCGCTCCTGGATCTCGACGGCGCATTGGACGGCATCGACCGCACTCGGGAACTCGGCCAGGATGCTGTCGCCGGCCGTATTGGCGATGCGTCCGCCATTCTCGGCGATAAGCCCGTCCATGATCGCGCGATGAGCCGTCAGGATCCGAAGGGTTCCGACCTCGTCGGCCTCCACGAGACGTGCGTAGCCCGCGACATCGGCCGCCAGGATGGCGGCCAGCCGACGCTCGACCCTTTGCTTCTGCGGATTCATTCCATCCTCAGCGCATCGTCTCGGCTTCATTCTGAGGCCGTTTGGCAAGGCCGTCCAGTCGGCCCAGGCCCCGGGGCGCCCGGCCACGCACTCTCTTAGGGTCCAGACGATGCGCTAGGAGCTCACGCCTTCATCGCGTTTTCTCTCGCAATCCCGCTTCGGAGCCTGCTGCGGCGGTTGTTGCTGCTGGGCGAGGATCGTCTTGTCTCGATGGGTGTCCGTCGCGTGGGACGGAACGGCGAAGGCTGTCAGGACGGCAAGGGAGAGAATGCGGAGCATGGTCTGTCTTTCCTTGGTCGAAGCGTCCCAATGCTAGCGCATCGGGCGGAAAAGTGGATCCGGTTTTCACGAACGCAGCCCTCCGGGTCCGCGCCGAACCATGCGCGGCCCATGCGAGAACCAGAATGTTCGAAAAGCACGTCGCCGGGGTGCCTGGCACCTCTTGAAATCCTGAAATCCGCTTCCCACCATCAATATTGCCGAGGCCTTTTTAGAGGCTTGGCATGGCGGGCGCCGGCGGGTGTCCGGCGCTCTCAGGTCCATGTTGCTCAATGGAGGATATGGTGATGAGATCAGCTTTCGACTTTTCCCCCCTGTATCGCTCGACGGTCGGCTTCGACCGGCTGTTCGACATGCTCGACCAGTCCGCTCAGATCGAGCCCATGACCAATTGGCCGCCCTACAACATCGAGAAGGTGGGCGAAGACCAGTATGTCATCACGATGGCCATCGCGGGCTTCTCTCCCGATGAGATCGAACTCACGCAGAAGGAGAGCCAGCTTCTCGTGTCCGGCCAGAAGAAGGGCTCCGAAGAGGGCAGGCAATATCTCCACCGCGGCATCGCCACCCGCGCCTTCAAGCAGACGTTCAACCTCGCCGATCACGTGAAGGTCACGGGCGCGAGCCTGGAGAACGGCCTCCTGACGGTCGACCTCAAGCGCGAGGTGCCCGAAGCGCTCAAGCCGCGCCGGATCGAGATCACGGCCGGCAGCGGAACGACGCAGCTGGGCCGGCATCCGCAGCAGATCGAGCACGGCAAGGCGGCATAAGGCTTGCCGGGACAACGAAGGGCGCCGGCCCATGCCGGCGCCGCATCCATCGGCTTTGAGTGAAGGAGGAAGATACCATGAACATGCGTGATCTTATTCCCTGGGCTCGCAACCAGCAGATGGCTTCGGGCCGCTACCGCGAGGAGAGCGATCCTTTCATGACGCTCCATCGCGAAATGAACCGGCTCTTCGACGACGTTCTGCGCGGCTTCGACATGGCGCCGCTCGGCGGCACGAACCGGCCCACCGGCTGGCCGCAGATGGAGGTCGTCGAAACCGACAAGGAGTTGCGCGTCTCGGCGGAACTGCCGGGCGTCGAGGACAAGGATGTCGAGGTGTTGATGCAGGACGGCGTCCTGACCATCCGCGGCGAGCGCAAATCCGAGATCGAGGACAAGGAGCGCGCTTTCAGCGAGCGTTATTACGGCCGTTTCGAACGCCGCATCCCGATGGCCTGGGACGTCGACGAGGACAAGATCGAGGCAAGTTTCAGGAACGGCGTTCTCACGGTGACCCTGCCGAAATCACCCGAGAGCCGTCCCCAGGTGAAACGCATCGCGATCAACCGCGCCGCCGAAGAGACCAAGCATTGATCATGCCGGGAGGCTGGCGGCAAAGTCCCGCCAGTCTCTCCACCGTCATCACCGGCCCTGTGCCGGTGATCTCGATCATGAGAAGCGCAGCGTTTTTCCGATCGAAATGGCCGGCACAAGGCCGGCCATGACAGAAAGGAAGGCGTCCAGGCGCCTGTTCATCGATATCCGCTTGCACCGCCGTTCAAGGCGAGGCATGCATGAACAAGGCGGCTTTGACCAGATTGTCCGGGCCGAGATCGCCGTCCGCATCGAGCTTCAGGATTTCCGACAGGCGATTGCGGGCGCGGTTGATCCGGCTCTTGATGGTTCCGATATTGGTGCCGCAGATCCGCGCCGCGTCCTCATAGGACAAGCCCTCCGCGCCGACGAGCAGCAGGGCCTCGCGTTGGTCGACCGGAAGCTTGCTCAGGGCCTTGAGCATGTCGGTGAAATCGAGCCGTGCGCCCTGATCGGGCATCACCGCGACTTTCTCGGCCCAGGAGCCTTCCGGATCCTCGACCTCGCGCTTCCTCCGGCGGGCCTGGGTGAGAAAATCGTTGCGCAGGATGGTGAAGAGCCATGCCTGCATGCTGGTACCGGGCTGAAACTTGTCGAGATTGCTCAGACCCTTGAGCAGCGTGCTCTGAACCAGATCATCTGCCCTGTCGACACTGCCGGACAGAGAAATGGCGAAGGCCCGCAGATGCGGGACGGCATCGAGCATCTGCTGTTTCAGGGAGCTTTCGACTGACAATCTGCACAACTCCTCCGGCTCGGACCCGTCACCAGACCCCAATTGGCCATCCGCTGCATTAACTTATGCGAAGCCTGACGTGATCTTTCATCATTGCGGCAGAGGTGCCGATGAACAAATCGTGAGAGCATCGACCCGTTTTCCCGGCAGACGATTTACATTCGTCAATGCAACGGGTGGAGGAATCCGCTAGAGCATCGAACGCAAAAGTGGGAACCGGTTTTGCGTGGAAAGATGCTCTAGTCATCTTGGAACGGCGGAAACGTTTTTGGCGGCCGTTTACCCGTTCTAGACGCTTGCTCTCGGCTGGCGCGCCGGATCGGCCCCTGGAATGGATCCCTTTCCGTTCCCAAGTCCGATGCTCCAGCCCCGATCGTGGCCGATCAAGCCACCAAGCATGATGGATATGATGGCACAAACCCGCTGCATGATCGTGGAAGACCAAGCTTTGCTCGGCATGTCTCTGGAGGCGTTCCTGGAGGATGCCGGCTTCGCGGTGGCCGGGGTCTTCATGAGCAATGACCAAGCTTTGCAATGGCTTGAGAGCGACGCGCCGGACGTCGCCATCC
Source organism: Microvirga sp. 2MCAF35 (assembly GCF_052115545.1). Taxonomy (NCBI): domain Bacteria; kingdom Pseudomonadati; phylum Pseudomonadota; class Alphaproteobacteria; order Hyphomicrobiales; family Methylobacteriaceae; genus Microvirga; species Microvirga sp. 2MCAF35. The sequence continues at coordinate 26,288 of NZ_JBFRGW010000032.1, read as the reverse complement.
TCGACATCATGATCAAGGATGGCACCTCCCTGGAGATCGCCCGTGCACTGAAGAGCCGGGGCGTCCCTTTCACGGTCTATTCCGGCCTCCCGCGGAAAGCCGATTGCCCGCCGGAACTGCAGGATGTTCCCTGGCTCGAGAAGCCGGTCAGCCGGGAAACGCTCTTGGGCGTCCTCGCTGAGTTGAGGAATGCCGGTCACAATAGTGGCGGAATGCATCCGGTTCCGCTCCCGGTTCGCGAATAGGGCATTCCGGCTTCGGTCGGCACCGGCATCGAAGACAAAAGCGGAACATCCAGGCTTGGCCCTCCGTTGTCCCGAAAGTTCGGATTTTTGGAGGACGGCATGGGCGTTTCGTTCAGAACCTTGGCGGCTGTGGGGCTTGTCCTTGTTGGCTCGGTCGCCGTCCAGCCTGCCCCGGCCGAAGCCCAGCCCCGGTGGGGACGCTACCATGGCGACGGCTATGCTCCCCATGGTTTGCGGCAACGCTACTACGCCCCGCGCTATTATGGCGGCGGGCGCTATTACGGTCATCGTGGCTATTACGGCTACGGACCTGGGCGGTATTACGGCTATGGCTACCCCTACGGCTATTACCGGCGCCCCAATTACGGCGGAGCCGTTGCGGCCGGGGTCATCGGCGGTCTCGCCCTGGGGGCCGTCGCGGGCGCTGCAGCCAATCCCTACTACGCGCCGGGCTATTACGCTCCTTCCAGATGCGTCGTCGCACCTCGCCGCGTCGTCGGCCCCTACGGCCGGGTGGTCGTGCGTCGGGTCCGGACCTGCCATTGAGGCTTGCGTCCAGTGATCACCGGGAAGGCCCCGCCGGCCGCGGGGCTTTTCTCTGCCGTTGAAGCCCGCGTCGAGACGGGTTAGAGGCAGTTTCCGACCTTTTGGATACGCCATGACAGTACGCTTCCATCGCGGCGACCTGCCCGCCGGTTACAAGCCCGGCCCGGCGATCGCCATCGACACCGAAACCCTCGGTCTCAACCCGCATCGCGACCGCCTGTGCGTGGTGCAGATCTCGACCGGAGACGGTACGGCGGATGTGGTGCAGATCCTCAAGGACGGGCCCCTGCCGGAGAACCTGATCCGCGTGCTCTCCGACGAGAGCGTGCTCAAGATCTTCCATTATGCCCGCTTCGACCTTGCGGTAATCTTCCACACCTTCGGCATCATGCCGCGTCCGATCTACTGCACGAAGGTCGCCTCGCGGCTCGTGCGCACCTATACGGACCGTCACGGGCTCAAGGAACTGGTGCGCGAGCAGCTCGGGGTGGATCTGTCGAAGCAGCAGCAATCCTCCGATTGGGGCGCCGATACCCTGAGCACGGCCCAGCTCGATTACGCGGCGTCCGACGTGCTGCACCTCCATGCCCTGAAGGACAAGCTCGACCGCCTGCTGGAGCGGGAGAACAGGCTGGGCATCGCCCATCAATGCTTCGGCTTCCTGCCGACCCGCGCCCAGCTCGACCTTCTCGGGTGGCCGGAGACGGATATTTTCGCCCATTCTTGACGCAGGCTTAAACTTTCCCGCATAAAACCCATATCCGTCATAACATCGCCATGTCTCCACGGCATGGCGCCATGCCGACAGAGTGGCGGAAGGGGTTGACGAACGTGACGGGAATTCAGGGCACCACGATGCGTGATGGCCCGGCCTCGAGGTCGGCCGTACGGTCGCGCGCCTTCAACAAGGCCCGTCGTCATTCCCGGTGGGTCAGCTTCGCCAAGGTGGCGATTCCCTTGGGCTCCCTGCTCGGCATGGCCGGCGTCGGCCTCGTGGCGTATTACAATCCCTTCAAGCAGATCGAGAACCTGAGTTTCGGCTCCATCGGCGTGACCGGCACGAACGTCACCATGGAGAGCCCGAAGCTGACCGGCTTCAAGAACGACAACCGCCCCTACGAGGTCACGGCCAGCGCCGCCACGCAGGACGTGCGCAAGCCCGATCTTGTACAGCTCAAGGATCTCAGGGCACGCATCGTCACCGACGAGCGGGGCGGCGTGGCGCGACTCCGGGCCGATTCCGGGGTCCTCGATACCAAGAGAGAGCAGATGAGGCTGCGCCAGAACATCGTGGTCACCACGGATGCCGGCTATGAGGTCAAGCTCCAGACGGCTTTCGTGAAGTTCAAGGCCGGTTCGGTGGTGTCCACCGACCCCGTCAGCGTGTCCTTCGGCAACGGCACCATCGACGCGGAGGGGCTCGACGTCGCGGATAACGGCAAGGTCATGAGCTTTTCGGGCCGCGTCCGCACCGTCATCCAGCCCTCGGGCTCCACCCCATCCACTCCCGACGCTGCCGGCACGGGCTCCACGGCGCCTGCACCCCAACAGACAAGTATCCGTCCATGATGAGTTTCACCCGCGCCGCCCTAGCCCTCGCGCTTCTCTCCCCGGCTCCCATCGACGCGGCCTTTGCCCAGGCCAGCAAGGAGCGGGCCGTCGGCTTCGGCAATTTCGGTTCCAGCAAGGAGCCGATCAAGATCGACGCCAACAAGCTCGACGTCTTCGACAAGGAAGGCCGCGCGGTCTTTACCGGCGACGTGGTGGCGGTCCAGGGCGAGAGCACCATGAAGTGCACGATCATGACCGTGTTTTACGAGCAGCGCGACCAGAACGGTGGCCAAGCGGCGGCTACGCAGGCGACCGACGACAGCGCCATCAAGAAGATCGACTGCAAGGGGCCGGTCACCATCGTGTCGCGCACCCAGGTCGCGACGGGCGAGAACGCCACCTTCGATCGGGGCTCCAACAAGATCATGCTGACCGGCAACGCGACCCTGAGCGACGGACCGAACGTCACCAAGGGCGAGCGGGTGCTCTACGACATCAACACCGGCGTGGCGAATATCGAGACGACGCCCGGCGGCCGCGTGAGGGCGCTCTTCGTGCCCGGCCAAGGCGGGCCTGCTCCGACGGGCGCCGGCGGAGCGCCTGCCGCAGGTGGGGCGAAGCCGAAGCCCCAGCAGCGGCCGGCTACGAACTAGGGCAGGGGCCTCTCCCGCTTTTTTCCTTTTTCATGATCGACGATGAGCCCGTGAAACCGCTTTTCAACCGTTCTCAATCCGGTCCTTCCGATGTGAGCCTCCTGGAACCCCGTTCCGTTGGGGCGACCCCGCATGTCTTTCGCCGCACGGAGAGCGAGGCCGTGTTCGGCGGCCCGGGAATCCTGGCCGTCAAAGGTCTGCAGAAGAGCTATCGCGGCCGCACCGTGGTGCAGGATGCCGGCCTGAACGTGCGCGCAGGCGAGGCGGTCGGCCTGCTCGGCCCCAACGGCGCCGGTAAGACGACCATCTTCTACATGATCACCGGGCTCGTCGCCGCCGATCGCGGCGTCATCAGCCTGGACGGTCACGAAGTGACCGGCCTGCCCATGTATCGCCGCGCCCGTCTCGGCATCGGTTATCTCCCGCAGGAGGCCTCGATCTTCCGCGGCCTCAACGTGGAGGACAACATCCGGGCGGTGCTCGAGATCGTCGAGCCGAGCCGCAAGGAGCGCGAGCGCAAGCTCGATGCGCTCCTCGACGAGTTCAACATCACGCGCCTGCGCAAATCGCCCTCCATCGCGCTTTCGGGCGGCGAGCGGCGGCGCTGCGAGATCGCACGCGCTCTGGCGGGCGAGCCGACCTTCATGCTTCTCGACGAGCCCTTCGCCGGCATCGATCCCATCGCGGTAGGCGACATCCAGAACCTCGTGCGCCACCTGACCCGCCGCGGCATCGGCGTGCTGATCACGGACCACAACGTGCGCGAGACCCTCGGCCTCATCGACCGGGCCTATATCATCCATTCCGGCCGCGTTCTGACCGAGGGCACCCCCGACGCCATCGTGGCGAACGAAGAGGTGCGCCGCCTCTATCTGGGCGAGGATTTCCGTCTTTAGGACGATTCGCCTTTTGACCTCAGGGAAGCGCACGCGGTAAAACTGTCGGGGCATGCAAGAAGCATGCCTGACGTTTCCCGGGTGCGTTCATGAGCACGATGCAACGGCTGGAGATGCGCCAGGGCCAGTCCCTGACCATGACCCCCCAGCTCGTTCAATCCATCAAGCTGCTGCAGCTCTCCCATGCGGAGCTCGCGGCCTATGTGGAAGCCGAGCTCGAGCGGAATCCCCTGCTGCAGGAAGGGGAAACACCGGCCGATGCGCCGGTCCCGAGCCTTGCCGATTTCCTGCGCGCCAAGCAGAAGGCGGATTCCGCCGGGCCCCGGATCGTCCCCGGTCCGCCCCCGTCCCGGGCAGAGGCCGGATCCGCGTCGACCGGGCAGGCGGCGGGCGCGGGTCACAGCGAGCTCAACTCTGAGATGGGCGAGAGGCTCGCACGGGCTGCGAGCCTGAGCGAGCATCTGGAGGCGCAGCTCGATCTCGCCACCGCCGATCCGAAGCTGCGCCTGATCGGCGAGCACCTGATCCACAATCTCGACGAAGCCGGATACCTGACCGAAGATCTGGCAGAACTCGCCGCCCGGCTCCGGGTCACGCCCGAGGAGGCCGGGGGCGCCTTGAGGCTGATCCAAGGCTTCGAGCCGGCCGGAATCGGCGCCCGCGATCTCGCCGAATGCCTTGCCCTTCAGCTGCGCGAGCGCGACCGGCTCGATCCGGCCATGCAGACCCTCCTGTCCCATCTCCACCTTGTCGCCCGCCAGGATTTCGCGGCGTTGAGAAAGGTCTGCGGCGTCGATCAGGAGGATCTCACCGACATGCTGGCCGAAATCCGCCACCTGGAGCCCAAGCCGGGTCTGGCCTTCACGCCGGCCGCCATCGACGTGCTCGTGCCCGACGTCCTGGTGCGCACTGCCCCGGACGGCGGTCTCCACGTCGAACTGAACCCGGACACATTGCCCCGCATCCTGCTCAACCGCTCCTATTACGCGCAAGTCGCCAAGGTGGTGCGCAAGGACGAGGATAAAAGCTTCCTGTCCGACTGCCTGCAGACCGCGAGCTGGCTGACCCGCAGCCTGGACCAGCGCGCCAGGACGATCCTGAAGGTCGCGGCCGAGATCGTCCGCCAGCAGGAGGACTTCTTCCGCGAGGGCGTGTCGGCCCTGCGCCCCATGACGCTCAGGAGCGTGGCGGAGGGGATCGGCATGCACGAATCCACCATCTCGCGTGTGGCGGCCAACAAGGCGATCGGCACCGAGCGCGGCACCCATCCGATGAAGTTCTTCTTCAGCGCCGCCACCGGGGAAGGCGAGCATTCGGCCAAGGCGGTCCGGCATCGAATCAGGCAGCTGATCGCGGCGGAGCGCTCCGGCGACGTGCTCTCCGATGAGGCAATTGCCCAGAAATTGAAAGCGGAGGGGATCCAGGTCGCCCGGCGCACGGTTGCGAAATACCGGGAGGCCCTTCGCATCCCCTCTTCGGCGGATCGGCGCCGAAAGCACAGGATCAAAGGCTGAACTGTCGGGTTCCCGCCATATCAAGGCTTGCATTGGTCCCCATTCGGATCATCATCGGCTCCAAGCGCCACCCAGAAGGATCGCAGCGAAGCGACGGCGCAAGAGGAGGAGAACGCGATGACGTTGAGGGTGTCGGGGAAGAATCTCGATATCGGCGAGTCCCTTAGATCTCAGGTCCAGGACCGGGTGGCCAGTGCGCTGTCGAAATATTTCGACGGCGGCTATTCCGGCCATGTAACCGTCACCCGCGATGGCACAGGCTATCGGACCGACTGCGTGCTCCACCTGACCTCGGGCATGACCCTGGAGGCCTCCGGGGCCGCTCAGGACGCCTATGCCAGCTTCGATCAGACGGCGGGCCGGATCGAGAATCGCCTGCGCCGCTACAAGCAGCGGCTGAAGGGCCGCTCCGGTCCTGCGACCGCCCGAACGGGAAACGGTCTCGAGATGGCCTATTCCGTGCTGGAAGCCCCCGGCGACGAGTGGGTCGAGGAGGAAACCTATCACCCGATGGTGATCGCCGAGACCACCAAGCCCCTTCACAGGCTCTCCGTCAGCGACGCCGTGATGCAGCTCGATCTCACCGGAGCGGCCGCCCTTGTGTTCATCCACGCTAGCACCGGCCGCACGAACGTCGTATACCGCCGCGGCGACGGAGCGATCGGCTGGGTCGATCCGCCGCTCCCACAGCCTTGAGGAGAGCTACCTCTTCTTGGCCCGGTTCTTGCGTGGAACGGTGCGAGGCCTTCCAGGCTTCACATCATAATGCAGCGTGATCGATGCCTTTGCTGGATTTTCTAGACCCTCGGGCCGTTCTGCCCGCCTTGCGCGTCAGCGGCAAAAAGCAGGCTCTTCAAGAGCTGGCCTCCCAGGCGGCCCTTCTCACGGGCCTCGCCGACGACGCCATCTATGAGGCCCTCCTGCAGCGCGAACGCCTGGGCTCGACCGGGATCGGCGAGGGCATTGCCATCCCGCACGGCAAGCTGCCGGGCCTGACCCGTATCTTCGGCCTCGTGGCGAGGCTTGAAAAGCCTGTCGATTTCGAAGCCCTCGACGCCCAGCCGGTCGACGTGCTCTTCCTGCTCCTCGCTCCCGAAGGGGCCGGAGCCGACCACCTGAAGGCCCTGGCGCGGGTGGCCCGGGTCCTGCGCGAGCCCGGATTGATCGAACGGGTCAGGGCTACGCGGGACGCCACGGCGCTTTATGCCATCATGACGGAACTGCCGAAGGCGGCCTGAAACGGCTCGCGAGCGGATTTCTGACCTAACGTAAATCTCTCTTTAACGCGTCCGCCGCAATCCTGCCGCAAAGTCCCCGAGCATCGGACCCAAAAGTGGATCTGCACTTTTGGGGTCGATCCGATGCTCCATCCCTTGAGCAGCGCATCGTTCAAGCGGAAAACCGGGGCCACTTTTCCGCACGATGCGCTAAAGAGGGATTCGGGGGAATGTCGTCTCTTGCTCGTTTGAGGCGGCCGTCGGTACGGGTGCGTGTCGCCACGTTGAGTGGCGTCATGGTGCTCGGCTTCGCGGTCATCGGTGCGGTGTTTCAAGCAGGCCGCCATGAGGTCGAACAGGCGCTGTCGGCGCAACAGACCTATTCCGCCCTGGCCGAGAAGGCCAACCAGTTCCGGGGCAGGGCCGATGCCTTGAAGGTCACGGCCGGAGAATGGACGGCAAGCCGCCTCGGCCATCATGGTCAGGCCTTCATGGATCAGCACAAGGCTCTCGCCGGTCAGCTCGACGAGATGAGCGCCGCTCCCGGTGCAGGCATGATCGAGCCCGAGATCGAGGCTCTGAAGCAGCATTCGGCGACCCTGATCGCCCAGGGCGCCGCCCTCGACAAGCTCTATGTGGCGGTCGGCACGAAGCCGGACGAGGGAGCCCAGGGGCGCCTTCTCCGGGCCGAAGCGAATCTGGAAAAGCTGGTGCGCCCTCTGACGGGCAGCGGCGAGACGATCACGTGGCGCCTCTGGGCCGCCATGCTCGGCATGTTCAACCAGGAGGCCCGCGCCCGCATCCTGCTGGAAGAAAGCATCCTGGGCGCCTTCGAGGTCGAGCAGGGGCGGTTCACCCGCGCGTTGGCCCAGTTCTCCGGCGATCCGAAGGACAAGGCGGCGATCGAATCCGCAAGCGTGACGTTCCAGGAGGCCTTCCACGCCTGGAGCGAGCTGGAGCAGCAGGTCTCCGGCCAGGGCGAGAAGCTGATGGGCCAGTTCGATCTGCTCGTCCCGGTTCTCGACCAGCTCCTGACCAAGGTCCGGACCGAGGCGCACAAGACGGATGAGCAGCTCACCGCCTCGCAGAACCGTACCTTCACCCTGATTCTCTGGGCCATGGGCGCCACGCTGCTGTTCGGCCTGGTTCTCAACGTCCTCGTGGGCCGCTCGATCTCCCTGCCCCTGACCCGTCTCCAGCAGGCCATGCGGCGGCTGGCGGACGGCGATGCGGCGAGCGAGATTCCCTCGACCGATGCGACCGACGAAATCGGCGCCATGGCCCGCACGGTCCTGGTCTTCCGCGACAATGCCCGCGAGCGCGAGCGGCTGACGCAGGAGCGCGAGGGCCTGGCGGCCATCGATGCCGACCGGGCTCACAGGATCTCCGACGCGATCATGGCCTTCGACACCTCGGTCGAGCAGATCCTCGCGGAGGTCCGGCAGGTCACGGGCGATCTCGCCAAGGCGTCCGGGCAGCTGGAGGGATCGGCCAATCACGTGACCCAGCAGGCTGAGATCGCGGGCGCCGCATCCACCCGCACGGCGCATAACATGTCGGCGGTGGCGAGCGCCGCGGACGAGCTCGATGCGTCGCTGGCCGAGGTGGCGGCCCAGACCAACGCCTCCGCGCAGGCGTCCGAGCGTGCGGTGGCGGAAGCGCGCGGTGCGTCCAACAGCATGTCGACCCTCTCTGCGGCCACCTCGCAGATCGGCGAAGTGGCGAACCTCATCCGCTCCATCGCGGCCCAGACCAACCTGCTCGCGCTCAACGCCACCATCGAGGCGGCGCGTGCCGGAGAAGCCGGCAAGGGGTTCGCCGTGGTGGCGTCGGAAGTGAAGGATCTCGCCGGTCAGACGGCCCGGGCCACGGAGGAGATCGCCCGGCAGATCGAGGCCGTGCAGGCGGCCTCGCGCGAAACCCTGGTGGCGCTCGGCACCGTGCAGGCCTCCGTCGAGGATCTGGCCGGCGTCGTGTCGACGGTGGCCGGAACGGTGAGCCAGCAGACGGCGGCCGTGTCCGAGATCGCCCGGTCCGTGGCCCAGGTGTCCACGGAAGCCCAGGCCGGCACCTCGGCCATCGAGACGACGCAGGGCGTCGCTTCCCAGTCGCTCGAAGCCGCCAGGGGCGTGGCGGATCTCTCGGTCCTCCTGGAAAGCCAGGCCCAGCGCCTCGGCGCCGAGATCGGCCAGTTCCTTCAGAGCGTCAGGGCGGCTTGAAGCCCACCATGGATGGCCGGATCCTCATAGTCCGGCTCATGAAACGGCACTGACCGGAGCCCTCATCCTGAGGAGGTCGCTTAAGCGACCGTCTCGAAGGGCGAGGGCGGTTCCAGAGAGCATTGGACGATCCTTCGAGACGCAGCTGCGCTGCTCCTCAGGATGAGGTCAGAGCTTTACGAGCCGTCCTCTCAGGGCTTCGTGGCCATCTCCCAGACGAGCTGAACGTTGGCCGTGTAGCGGATCGTCGCCGGCGGCACGATCGGAACCGATTCCGCACCCTTGGCCATCGCCATGGACATCCGCATGTCGGGCTGCGGCTCGAACGGCTGGGCGGAACCGTCCCGGATCTCCAGCAGGCGGCCCAGGGCAACGCCGGCCGCGGCGGCATAGACGTCCGCTTGGCGGCGGGCATCGCGCACGGCGGCTTCGCGGGCCTTGTCGCCACCCTCTTCCTGCCTGTCGAGGCCGAAGGTGACCGACTGGAAGGTCATGTCGCCGCTGGCCAGGATCTCGCCGGCAAGACGCCCGACGCCGTCGAGATCGCGGGTGGTGATCCTCAGCTGATGGTTGGCCGAGAATTTCGGCGTCTTGATTTCCTTGCCGTCCGGGCCGACCTGGAGCGGCGTCTGGAAGACCTGGAAGTTCGCGGTCCGGATGTCCTCCCGCTTGATGCCGAGCCCCTGGATGCGGGCGAGAACCCGCTCGGTGGCGGTGTTGTTGGCGGCGGTCGCCTGCGCCACGGTGTCGGCCTGCGTCGCCACGGTCACATGGATGCGGGCGAAGTCCGGCTTCAGCTCCGCCTCGCCCGTGCCCATGACGCTGATCGTCGGTTGGCGCGGCGTGGAGGTCTGGGCGAGCGCCGGGGCGGCGAGGCTCAAGGCCGCAAGAACGGCGACGGCGGCAAGGCGCATGAGGAAACGTCCTTCTTCAAAAAGAAAAGCCCCGCCCGGGAGGCGGAGCTTTCGGGGCATCGCGAAGATGCGCAAATGAACCTGAGCGGCGGATTAACGGCCGGTCTTCACCTTGGTCCAGAGGCGGGTGACGGTGCGCTGCGAGCGCTCGTCATAGGCCGTGTTGGTGAAGAGGCGCTTCATGGTGGCCTCGTCCGGATAGATGCCGGGATTGTCGAGGATCGCCTTGTCGATATGCTGCTTGGCCGCGAGGTTGCCGGACGCATAGGACACGAAGTTCGCGTTCATGGCGGCGATTTCGGGCTTCATCATGAAGTTGATGAACTCGTGCGCCTCGGCCACGTTCTTGGAATCCGCCGGAATCGCGAAGCTGTCGAACCACATCAGCGCGCCCTCGCGCGGGATGACGTAGCCGACCTCGACGCCGTTCTTGGCTTCTTCGGCCCGGTTCTTGGCCTGGATCATGTCGCCCGAATAGCCGACCGCCACGCAGATGTCGCCGTTGGCGAGCGCGTTGATGTATTCGGAGGAGTGGAACTTCTGGATGTTGCCGCGGATGCGGAACAGGGCGTCGCCCGCCTTGTTCAGGTCCTCGACGCGCTTGGAATCCGGGTTGAGGCCGAGATAGGCCAGCACGCCGGGGAAGAGATCCTCGGGGCTGTCGAGCATATAGATGCCGCAGGCCTTCAGTTTGGAGGAGATCTCCGGCTTCATCACCAAGTCCCAGGTGTTGAGCGGCATGTCGGGCCCAAGAATCTCCTTCACCTTCTTCACGTTGATGCCGATGCCGGTGGTGCCCCACATGTAGTTGACGGCATATTGGTTGCCCGGGTCGAACACGCCGAGACGCTGCGTCACCTCCGGCCATTGGTTGGAGAGGTTCGGCAGCTTCGCCTTGTCGAGCTTCTGGAACACCTTGGCGCCGATGAGGCGCTGCAGGAACGGGCCCGAGGGCACGACGATGTCGTAGCCGGACTTGCCGGCCAGAAGCTTGGTCTCGACGATCTCGTTGTTGTCGTAGGTGTCGTAGACCACCTTGATGCCGGTCTGTTTCGTAAACTCGTCCAGCGCCTTCGGATCCACGTAATCGGACCAGTTATAGACGTTGACCGCGCGCTCCTGGGCGGCGGCGGCGGTGACAAGACCGAGGGTCAGAGCAACCGAAGCGAGAAGACGGAACATTTAGGGCGGCACTCCTCAAGATCAGTGAGAACGGTGGCAGGCTAGGAAATTCTCGGGAAAGAAACAATGTCCAAGTTGTCGGCAGGCCACTTGGATTTTAGGCGGCCTTTTTGATCGCCTTCGCGAGCCGCTCCAACCCGGCATCGAGGGTCGAATCCTTCTTGGCGAAGCAGAATCGCACGACGGTCTTCACCGCGCCTTCCGCATAGAAGGCCGAGACTGGGATTGCCGCAACGCCATGCTCCATGACGAGGCGGCGGCAGAAAGCGACATCGTCGGTTTCGCCTAAGCCTGAGATGTCGATATTGACGAAATAGGTGCCCTGGCTCGGGATCACGTCGAAGCCGAGGGTCCGCAATCCATCGGTGAAGCGGTCGCGGCTGCGGGCGAAGTTCTGCCGCATGCCCTCGAAATACGCATCGTCCTTGCCAAGCCCATAGGCGACCGCAGCCTGCAGGTTCGGCGCCGTCGTGAAGGCGAGGAACTGGTGCGATTTCGCCAGCACCTTCATGATGTGCGGCGCGGCGCATACGAAGCCGACCTTCCAGCCCGTGAGGCTGAAGATCTTGCCCGCCGAGCCGATCTTCACCGAGCGGTCGCGCATGCCCTCCAGGCCCAGGACCGGCTGGTGCCTGCGGCCGTCGAAGACCACGTGCTCCCAAACCTCGTCGGAGATCGCGATGGCGTCGAAACGGCGGCAGAAACCGGCGAGAAGGTTCAAATCGTCGTTCGAGAACACGGTCGCGGTCGGGTTGAGCGGATTGTTGAACACCACGGCCTTGGTCTTGGGCGAGAAGGCCTGCGCCAGCGCCTCTTCGGTCAGGCGGAAATGCGGCGGCTGCAGGGTGACGAATTTCGGCACGCCGCCGGCGAGCCGCACGAGCGGCAGATAGGCGTCGTACATGGGCTCGAACAGCACCACCTCGTCGCCCGGCTCCACGATGCCGAGGATCGCGCCGGCGAGCGCTTCCGTCGCACCCGACGTCACCATGACTTCGGTGTTCGCGTCGAGATCGACGTTCTGCCAGTGCTTGTAATGGGCCGCGATGGCCGAGCGCAGTTCCGGGATGCCCATCATCGATGGGTACTGGTTGTAGCCGTTCAGCACCGCATCGGCCGCCGCCCGCCGCACGTCCTCGGGGCCGGGATCGTCCGGGAAGCCCTGGCCGAGATTGATCGCCCCGGTCTCCCGGGCAAGGCTCGACATGACTTCGAAAACGGTGGTGGGCAGGTTGGCGAACAGTCGGTTCATGCCGCTCTCTCGTTGCTGATGGCCGTGGCGTCGAGGTGTTTCGTACCACGGAGCGAGCGAAGATCGAACCGGCTTTCTCGACAAACCAGGCCTTTGCGGCCCGCAGCCCGCAGCCGACCCTGGAGCATCGGATTGGGCCTAAAAATGCAAGTCCACTTTTGGGTCCGATGCTCTACCGCTCCACCACCACCCGGGTCCCCACGCTCACCTGCTCGTAGAGATCGACGATGTCCTCGTTAAGCATGCGGATGCAGCCGTAGGAGGCATACGTTCCGATGGAGCTCGGGCGATTGGTGCCGTGGATGGCGTATTCGTCGAGATTGAGGGTCAGCGCTCGGGCGCCCATGGGGTTGTTCGGGGCGCCGCCGGGGATCACGTCGGGCAAGCGCGGGTTGTCGCGCTTGACCTCCGCGGGCGGGGCCCAGGCGGGACGGACGTATTTGCCGTCGATCCGCGCCTCGCCGAACCATTGCTTGCCGGGCTTTCCGACCGCAACCCGGTAGCGCAAGGCGGTTCCGTCGCCGCGCACGTAATAGAGCCGACGCTCACCTGTCTTGATCACGATGGTCCCCGGCGACACGCGCCCCTCGAACGGCACGACCTCGCGGGCTGATGCGGCTGTGGCGGTGAAAGCGATGCCGACGATGGCCACGATGGCGAATGCGGCGCGCGCACTCATGTCCCGAACCCTCCTGCGAGTGATGCATGAGGGTGAGACGCGAGAGATAAGGCTACGGTTCCAGCTGGTTCTGCCGGAGCATGCTCATATCACTGGGTCCCAGGCGGGCATCCGGTCAGAAGTGTCACCCGGATGCGGATGGCGGTTCACCATCCGCGCATGCAGCTGCTTCACCTTGCGACTGGCGGTCGTGAGGAACAGGAAAGGCAGGAATGCATGGATCAAGGCTGCCAGTCCGGCAACGAGCAGGGGGCCGGCGAAGCTCAAGGCGACGCTCATGTGCTCCAGATAGCTCTCACCCACAGAGTCCGGATGATCGGTGAACAGACGCTTCAAGGACATGGACTGCGCTCCTGAAAGGACAAGTTCAACCCTAATCCCTGCGCACAAAGTGCTCAACGACGTTTCTGCGGCCAAGGCGTGCGGCCCATCACGTCGCGGCCATGCCTCGTGCTGGCTGCGCGCAAAGAAAGATGGCCGGGGCGCTTCCCGGCCATCTTATCGAATTTTGGGCCTTGTTCTGCTCACGCCGCCTGCGTGCGCTTGTTCTGGCGGTTGGTGATCAGGTCGTCGACGACGCCGGGGTCGGCGAGGGTCGAGGTGTCGCCCAGCGAGCCGAACTCGTCCTCGGCGATCTTGCGTAGGATGCGGCGCATGATCTTGCCCGAGCGGGTCTTGGGCAGGCCGGGGGCGAACTGGATCAGGTCCGGCGAGGCGATCGGGCCGATCTCCTTGCGCACCCAGGTCACCAGCTCCTTGCGCAGCTCCTCGGAGGGCTCCTCGCCGGCCATCAGGGTCACATAGGCGTAGATGCCCTGGCCCTTGATGTCGTGCGGGTAGCCCACCACGGCGGCCTCCGACACCTTGGGATGCGCCACAAGCGCGGATTCCACCTCCGCCGTGCCCATGCGGTGGCCGGACACGTTGATCACGTCGTCCACCCGGCCGGTGATCCAGTAATAGCCGTCGGCGTCGCGCCGGCAGCCGTCGCCCGTGAAGTATTTTCCGGGATAGGTCGAGAAATAGGTCTGCACGAAGCGCTCGTGGTCGCCATAGACCGTGCGCATCTGGCCCGGCCAGGAATCGGCGATCACCAGGTTGCCCTCGGTGGCGCCCTCCTGCACGTTGCCGTCAGCATCCACGATCTGTGGCTTGACGCCGAAGAACGGCCGCGTGGCCGAACCCGGCTTCAGCTTCGTGGCGCCCGGCAGCGGCGTGATCAGGATGCCGCCGGTCTCGGTCTGCCACCAGGTGTCGACGATCGGGCAGCGGCTGTCGCCGACCACGCGGTGGTACCATTCCCAGGCTTCGGGGTTGATCGGTTCGCCGACCGAGCCCAGCAGGCGCAGGGACTTGCGCGAGGTCTTCTTCACCGGCTCCTCGCCCGCCTGCATGAGCGAGCGGATGGCCGTCGGGGCGGTGTAGAAGATGTTGACCTGGTGCTTGTCGATCACGTCCCAGAAACGGGAGATCGTCGGATAGGTGGGCACGCCCTCGAACATCAGGGTCGTGGCGCCGTTCGCCAGCGGCCCATACACGATGTAGGAATGGCCCGTGACCCAGCCCACATCGGCGGTGCACCAGTAGACGTCGCCGTCGTGGTAGTCGAACACGTATTGGTGCGTCATGGCCGTATAGACCAGATAGCCGCCCGTGGTGTGCAGCACGCCCTTCGGGGTGCCGGTGCTCCCCGAGGTGTAGAGGATGAAGAGCGGATCCTCCGCGTTCATCTCCTCGTAAGGACACTCGTCGGAGACGAGCTCGGCGGCCTCGTGGTAATACACGTCCCGGCCCGGCACCATGTTGACGGCCGAACCCGTGCGGCGCACGACGAGCACGTGGTCGACCACGCCCGGCCCGACCGTCTCGAGGGCCGCGTCCACGTTCACCTTCAGCGGCACCTTGCGGCCGCCGCGCAGGCCCTCGTCGGCCGTGACGATGAAGGCGGATTTGGCGTCCTGGATGCGGCTGGCGAGCGAGTCCGGCGAGAAGCCGCCGAACACCACCGAGTGGATGGCCCCCAACCGGGCGCAGGCCAGCATGGCATAGGCCGCTTCCGGGATCATCGGCATGTAGATCGTCACCCGGTCGCCCTTGGCGACGCCGCGGTTGCGCATGATGTTGGCCATGCGGCAGACTTCGTCGTGCAGCTCGCGGTAGGTGATCTTTTTCGATTCGGACGGGTCGTCGCCCTCCCAGATGATGGCGACCTGATCGCCCCGGGTGTGAAGATGCCGGTCGATGCAGTTATAGGCCACGTTGGTAATCCCGTCCTCGAACCAGCGGATCGCCACGGTGTCGGGGCCGAAATTGGTGTTCTTGATCCGGGTCGGCTGCTTGAACCAGTCGATGCGCCGGGCTTCCTCCGCCCAGAAGGCCTCCGGGTCCCGGACCGAGGCCTCGTATTTCGCGCGGTAGCCCGCATCGTCCAGATAGGCCCGATGCCGCCATTCCGCCGGCACGTCGTAGATCTTCTCGTCCATGGCGCTTCTCCCAGATGCTCCCATGATGAATTTAGAGCTAGGTTTACGGAAAGAGAGAGGGGACGGGCAAGCGGGACCGGGATCGCACTTTGGTCGCTGCTCCTTTGGGGGAGGAGCCGTCCCGATCGATCCGCTGCTCTAATCGGAATTCTCCGCGATCGTCCGGGGCGACAGGTAGACCGCGTTGGCGCGCCGGAGGTGGGGCTGCCCGGTGGGCCATTCGCGCACCTGGTCGTAGAGGCGAAACAGGCGATAGCCATGGCCTTCCAGGCAGGATTTCAGCGCCTCGAACGGGACATGATAGGTGTTGTCCGGGTTCATGCCGCATTCGACCTCGACGATCGCGACCCGGTGGGAGGCGAGCATCTCGCGGGTTCCCTTGAGCACTTCGAGGTCGTGCCCTTCCGTATCGATCTTCAGGTAGTCGATCCTGCCGATCCCGTGCTCGGCGCAGAAGGAATCGACCGTGATGGCCGGAATGCGCTCGATCTCGCCTGCCGATTCCGTCCCGACCCGATGCCGCGTCGGATCGCTCGCGTCGCGAACGATCTGCAAGGTGCCCGGCTCCGCGCTCAGCGCGACGCGGTAGCAGGTAAGCTTGCGGATCCTGCGCGCCAGCCGGGAGAGCCGTGCGAAGTTGTCCCGATCAGGCTCGAAGGCGTAGATCCGGGCGTCCGGGAAGGACTTGGCGCATCTGCGGGCCGATTGCCCGATATTCGCCCCGACATCGAAGATGATCCCGATCTCGGTCCTGCGGAGCACGCGTCGGATATCCGGCGGCGCGTCGGCCGCGGGGGCGGGCTGCTTCTTAGGGATACCGGTCATCGCCCGGATGCGTCCCGACAATCTGGCCAAAAGCGAGCGCTGTCTCATTCCGCTCCCCGTTCGTCGGACGGAGCCGACCGAAGCAACCGTGACGATCCAGACAGAAGAGTGCGGTCACTTCATGGCCTCGGCGCCACGCTTCGCTATTTCGGGGGTGCCTCGTGCCGATGCGCCGGCGAGCGTTACAGCCCGCCCATCCGGCACACGATGGCCCATTCCTCGTCCGTCACCGGCTGCACCGAGAGACGCGAATTGTTGACGAGGATCATGTCCTTGAGCTTCGGCTCGGCTTTGATCTCGTCGAGCGTCACCGGGCGCTTGAACGGTTTCACGGCCTTGATGTCCACCATGCCGAACTTGCCCGTCTCGTCCGTGTGGTCGGGGTAATATTCCCGGATCACCTCGACGATGCCGACGACCGCCTTGCCTTCGTTGGAATGGTAGAAGAAACCCTGCTCGCCTTTTTTCATGGCCATCAGGTTCTGCTTGGCCACATGGTTGCGCACGCCGTTCCAATGCGTGCCTTTCGCACCTTCCGCGACCTGCTGGTCCCAGGACCAGACGGAGGGTTCGGATTTGTAGAGCCAGTGGGCCATGACTTGCTTACCCCTTCATGCGCGTCGCGAAATCTTCTCGTGTTTCGCTTCAGTTCTCGGATTTGACGGGACGGTTCATCAGCGCATCGACCGCCTGATCGAGACTCCATGCGCCGGACAGAACCTGCTCGACCGCTTCCGCGATCGGCATGTCGATGGTCTTCGCCCGCGCCAGCGCCACGAGGGCGCTTGCGGTTGCAGCGCCTTCCACCAGCTTGCCCCCGGCGGCTTCCGCGACGCTCATGCCTTGGCCGAGGCGCTGGCCGAAGGCGAAGTTGCGGGAATGGGCCGACGAGCAGGTGAGCACCAGATCGCCTAAACCCGAGAGCCCCATCAGGGTCTCCGCCTCACCGCCATAGGCGCGGGCAAAGCGCAGAAGCTCCGCGAAGCCGCGGGCGATGAGAGCCGCCTTGGCGCTCTCGCCGAGGCCTTTCCCGGCCACGGCCCCGCAGGCGATGGCCAGCACGTTCTTGGCCGCGCCGCCGATCTCGACGCCGCGCACGTCCTGGCGGTGATAAACGCGAAGGGTCGGCCCAGAGAGAGCTGTTGCAAGCTCCTCGGCGAGCGCGGCATCCCGGCAGGCGAGCGTCACGGCGGTGGGCAGGCCCCGGGCCACGTCGTCGGCGAAGCTCGGCCCCGAGAGCACTCCGACGGGCGAGCCGGGGCGCACGGCTTCCACCACGTCGCAAAGAAAGGCCCGGCTCTCCCGCTCGATCCCCTTGGCGCAGAGCACCAGCGGCGCTGCCGCGGGCAGAACGGACACAAGGGCCGCCGTCATGTCACGGGTCGTCTGCGCGGGCGTGACGAGCAGCACGGCGCGCGCGCCCGCCAGATCGGCCAAGGCGGCGGTCGGCCGGATCCGGTCATGGAGCTTCACGCCGGGCAGGAAACGCTCGTTGGCGCGCGTCGCCGTAAGCGCCGCCGCGTGCTCGGGCGAGCGCATCCAGAGCACCACGTCGTTGCCCGCGATGGCGGTCGCGTTGGCCAGCGCCGTTCCCCATGCGCCCGCTCCGGCGATGCCGATGGTTTGGGCGGGTGAGGTCATGTCAGGGACTTTCGACCGATGCCCATACTCACCGAACTCATCCTGAGGAGGATTGCGCAGCAATCCGTCTCGAAGGAGGTTCCAGAGAGCGCTGGATCCTCCTTCGAGACGCAGCCTGACAGCTGCTCCTCAGGATGAGGTAAGAGGTTTATGAGCATGCTTTTCAGGGCACCCACGTCACGCCTTCGCCCCGGCCTCGTCGCGGCTCGTGTCGAGCGGCCAGCGGGCGCGGGCCGGGGCCGTGATGTCGTCGATGAGGCCGAGGCGCATGCGCTCGAGGCCCGCCCAGGCGATCATGGCGCCGTTGTCGCCGCAGAGATGCAGGGGCGGGGCCACGAGCTTGAGGCCGGCTTCGACGGCGAGGCGCTGCAGCCCCTGGCGCAGGCCCTGGTTGGCCGCGACGCCGCCCGCCACCACCAGGGCGGCCGGCCGGCCGGCGATGTCGCGGAAGGCGCGAAGCCCGACCCGGGTGCGGTCCACCACCACGTCCACGATGGCGGCCTGGAAGCTGGCGCAGAGATCGGCGATGTCGCTCGCCGTGAGCGGCGCGATCTTCTCCGCCTCGATCCGCACGGCGGTCTTGAGACCGGACAGGGAGAAATTCGGTTCCGCGCGGCCCTGCATGGGGCGCGGGAGGGCGAAGCGTTCCGGATTTCCCTTCATGGCTTCCTGCTCCACATGCGGCCCGCCGGGATAGGGCAGGCCCAGCATCTTGGCGACCTTGTCGAAGGCCTCGCCGATGGCGTCGTCGATGGTGGTGCCGAGCCGCACGTAATCGCCGACGCCGCGCACCGCCACGAGCTGGGTATGACCGCCGGAGGCGAGCAGCAGCAGGTAGGGGAAGCCGATGCCATCGGTGAGCCGCGCGGTGAGCGCATGGGCTTCGAGGTGGTTCACCGCCATCAGGGGCTTGCGGGTCACGAGCGCGATGGCCTTGGCAGTGGTCAGCCCCACCAGCACGCCGCCGATCAGGCCGGGGCCCGCCGCCACGGCGATGCCGTCGATGTCCTTGATCGAGCAGTTGGCGCTTTTCAGCGCACGGGCCACGAGCCGGTCGATCACCTCCACATGGGCGCGCGCGGCGATCTCCGGCACGACGCCGCCATAGCGGGCGTGCTCGGCAATCTGGCTCAGCACCTCGTTGGAGAGGATCTCGCCGCGTCCGTCGAAGCCGACGCCGACCACGGCGGCCGCGGTCTCGTCGCAGGTGGTCTCGATGCCTAGAATGCGCATGATCGTGGGCCGCTCGATTAAGGTGTTGTCCGGGCTTCCGGCCCGGCGCTCCTCCCCCTATAGTCCGCCGCGCCGCACAAGATCAAACGCGATCGGACGCGGATGTTGTTTTTGGATTATCTGACGGAACACAAGCCTCATCCTGAGAGGCGGGCTTTTCATGAGCGTCCCTCGCCGTCATGGCCGGGCTTGTCCCGGCCATCCCGACTAGAAGCGCGCTGAGCTTTTCGGATCGGGATCACCGGCACAAGGCCGGTGATGACGTGCGAGGGTGTCGGTCCTTGATGAGTCAGCCCCTCCGGATGAGACTCAAGGTGAGCTTCGTCGGACATACTGAACAGGAGACCTCAGGCAGAATGGCCTCATCACCCACCCTGGTCATCGGTACGCGAGGAAGCCCGCTCGCCCTCGCTCAGGCCCACGAGACGCAAGACAGGCTGGTCGCCGCCCATGGTTCGACCGGGGATGGCTGGACTGTGGAGCACCTGCCCCTGTCGATCATCAAGACCACGGGCGACGCCATTCAGGACCGGCCCCTGTCGGAGGCTGGCGGCAAGGGGCTCTTCACCAAGGAGCTCGACATCGCCCTCCTCGACGGCTCCATCGATCTCGCGGTCCATTCCGCCAAGGACCTGCCGACGGCCCTGCCGGAGGGGATCGTCATCGCGGGCTTCCTGCCCCGCGAGGACGTGCGCGACGCCTTCATCAGCCACCGCTACAAGAGCCTGAGCGACCTGCCGCAAGGCGCCGTCGTCGGCTCCGCATCCTTGAGGCGCCAGGCTCAGGTTCGCCGCCTGCGGCCGGATCTCCAGGTGACGCTCCTGCGCGGCAACGTGCAGACGCGGCTCGCCAAGCTCGAACGCGGCGAGGTCGATGCGACGCTGCTCGCCATGGCGGGGTTGCGCCGTCTCGGGCTCACCGACCATGTGACGACCATTCTCGAAACGGACGATTTCCTCCCGGCCGTGGGGCAGGGCGCCATCGCGGTCACGATCCGCGCCGAGGACGAGCGGGTGCGCGAGGCGCTCGCGCCCATCCTCGATGCGCCGACCGGCCACGCGCTCGCGGCCGAGCGGGCCTTTCTCACCATCCTGGACGGCTCCTGCCGCACGCCCATCGCGGGCCATGCGCGGCTGATCGGCCACGATCTCGAAATCCGCGGCCTGGTGATGCGTCCGGACGGTTCCGAGTGCCTGGAGGCCATCCGTCGCGGCGCACCGGACGACGCGGCGGCGCTCGGCCGCGAAGCCGGATCGGAGCTGCGCTCCCGCATGCCTGCCGACTTCCTGAAGCCATGACGCGGATCCTCGTCACCCGCTCGGCCCCGGATGCGGAACGCACCGCCGAGAAGCTGGCGGCGCTGGGTCATGATTCCTGCCTGGCGCCCGTCACCCGCATCGTCCCGACAGGCGATCCCGCGCCGGAGACACCTTACGACGCCCTCATCGTGACCAGCGCCCATGCGGCGGAGGCCCTCACGGTCCTGGATCGGCAAAAGCCCGTCTTCGCCGTCGGCGAGCGCACGGCCGAGGTGGTGCGCGCCGAAGGATTTGCCCAGATCACGGTGGCGGACGGCGACGCGGTGTCCCTCTCGCGGCTGATTCGCGCGAACCTTCCGCCGGGCTTTGCCCTTCTTCACGTGACGGCCCGGCATCACAAGGAGGAGCCGGCGGCATCCCTGCGTGCGGCCGGGTTCACCGTGCTGCAATGGGAGGCCTATGAGGCGCAAGCCGTCGAGGCCTTGCCCGAGGCCGCCGCCGAGGCCCTGCGCACTGGCCAAATCGGCGCCGCGCTCCATTATTCACGGCGGAGCGCGGATCTCGTCGTCCGGCTGGTCAGGGAGGCGGGACTGGCTTCCAGCCTCCAGGCCTTTCCGCATCTCTGCCTGTCGGCCGATGTGGCTGTGCCCCTGACGGCGGTCGGCGTCGGGGTCCGAGTGGCGGATGATCCTTCGGAGGATGCGCTTCTCGGGCTCCTCGATTCGCTCCGATGAAGCCGGTGCCGGGGCGCTCCCGATTCCGGCAGGGGCCGGCCCCGAGGAAGCTTTGCCATCCGGGGACAATCGTGGTCCGATGGGCCGTTCGTTTTGGATCGTACCGCAGGGAGGGAACGAAACGCTGCGCCCAAGCTTGCCTCAATTGCATTTCACACTGACCTTTTGAAGATCTCGCGCCCGAAGCGCCCCGTGCAAGAGTGACCCGTGACCGATTCATCTGATCCCCGACGCCCGAAATCGTCCCGCAAGAAACCCTCGCGTGAGCCGGCGACCATCGACCTGAAAGCGACCGTGATCGACGAAGGTGCCGCCCCGGTCACAAGCCCGGGCGCCGAGGCCCAGGAGACGTTAGGTCCGGACACTCTCGCTGCCGGGGCTCCGGCGCCGGAGACGATCTCCGCAGGCGAGGCCCCGGAGACGAAGCCCGACGAGACCATCCCGGCCGGCAGCGAACCACCGGCCGAGGACGTGGTAGCCTCGCCGGAAGCCACGCTCGATTCGGGGCTGGGCACCGATACGCTCCCGCCTGGAGCCTCAGTCGACGAACCTGGAAGGCAGGATACCATTCTGTCAGGCAGCTCCTCCCAGGAGACTTCCACGGCGCAGGCGCGCGACGAGGCCGTGCCTCCGCGTCCGGTTCCCGAGCAGCGCGGCTCCGCCGGCGCCCTGATCGGCTCCGGCCTGCTCGGCGGCCTCATCGGCGCGGGACTGCTCTATGGATTGCAGACTTGGCAGGGCTCCCCGGCTCAGGAGGATCCGCGCATCGCGCAGCTGGAGCAGCGCGTGAACGCCTTGCGGCAGCAGCCGGCGCCCTCCGGTCAGCCGCAGGGGAACGTCCAGACTCTGACCGAACGCCTCCAGGCCCTCGAATCGGCTCGAGGCGACCTCGACCAGCGGCTCCAGGCGATCCAGGACACAGCCCGGCAGGCGGCGAGCCAGGCCCAGGAAGCCCTGAACCGTCCCATGCCCGAGGCGTCGCAGCCGCCCCAGAACGAGGCGGCGCTCACTGACCTGTCCAACCGGCTGAACGACCTGTCCAATGGCGTGTCCGGCCGTCTGTCGGCCCTGGAGGAGCAGGTCCAGACCAACGCCCAGAGCGCGACGAATGCCGCCAATGCGGCCCAGCAGCTCGACGGCCGCATCGCGGATCTCGACCGGCGTCTCGCCGACCAGGATCGCCGGTTCGGCGAGGCGGAGCGGCGCTTCTCCGAAACGGAGCGCCGATTCACGGATGCCGACCGGCGGTTTTCCGAGCAGGAGCAACGCCTTGCGACCCTCTCGCAGCAGGCGGCGGAGAACACGCGGAACGCCGAGGCGGCGAGCCAGACCGGGACCAAGGTCGTTCTCGCGGGGCGCCTGAACGATGCCCTGAACAGCGGCACGCCCTATGCGGACGTGCTCGACGGCGTGAAGAAGGCCGGAGCCGATGCGAGCCGCATCGCTCCCCTGGAGCCCTTCGCCGAAAAGGGCGCCCCGACGGCGGCGGCGCTCGCCCGCAGCTTCGATCCGGTGGAGACGGCGATCCTGCGCGAGAGCCGCGGCCCGACGAACAGCTGGTCCGACCGGCTCCTGCGCATGGCGGACCGGGTGGTGACGGTCAAGCCGGTGAACGAACAGGGCGGCACGGGCGTTTCGGCTCTCGTCGTCCGCATCCGTCAGGCCCTGGAGCGCGGCGACGTGGTGGAAGCCGCCGCCGCCTGGGATGCCCTGCCGGAGCCGTCCAGGCGGCTCTCCGAGGACTGGGGCCGGCAGGTCAAGGCGGTCGCCGAGGCGCATAGCGCCGCGCAGGCGATCAGCACGGACGCCCTCGCCACCCTCAACCGTACGACGCAATAAAAGGATCTGCCCCGCATGTGGCGCGCTCTTGTTTTCATCGGTCTTCTCTGCGTCGCGGCCTTCGGCGCGGTCTGGCTGGCCGACCGGCCGGGAACGGTCCTGATCACCTTCGGCGGTTACGAGGTCCAGATGTCGGTGGCGGTGGCGGCCATCGCGCTGGCCGGCCTCGCCTTGGCCCTGGCCCTTCTATGGTCCTTGGTGACCGGCCTCATTCAGCTTCCCTCCCGCCTGACCTTCGCCTCGCGGGCGCGCCGCCGCTCGCGCGGCTACCAGGCCGTCTCCAGGGGCATGGTGGCGGTCGGCGCCGGCGACACCATCGCGGCCCGCCGCTATGCCAACGAGGCGGAGCGCCTTCTGGGCAAGGAGCCTCTGACGCTCCTGCTCAAGGCGCAGGCGGCCCAGGTCTCCGGCAACCGGGAGGTGGCCGAAGCCGCCTTCCTGCAGATGATGGACGAGGACGAAACCCGCGTTCTGGGCCTGCGCGGCCTCTTCGTCGAAGCCCGCCGCCGGGGCGATGCGGCCTCGGCCCATCAATATGCCTCCGAGGCCGTGCGTCTGGCACCGGCCGCCGCCTGGGCGAGCGATGCGGTCCTCGAAGCGCGCTGCGCCGATGGCGATTGGCGCGGGGCCTTAGAGACCGTGGAGCGGCGAACTTCGCTTGGCCTTCTCGACAAGAAGACCTCCAGACGCCACCGGGCCGTGCTCCTTACGGCGGACGCCCTGGAGCGGTTGGATCGCGATCCCGACGGCGCGTCGAGAAGCGCCCAGGACGCGGTGAGGCTCGCGCCCGATCTCGTGCCCGCCGCGGCGCTGGCCGGCCGACTGCTCTCGCGCAAGGGGGATCTGCGCAAGGCTGCCAAGGCGGTGGAGACGGCCTGGCGCAGCCTGCCGCATCCGGATCTGGCGGATGTCTACCTGAACCTGCGTCCGGGCGATTCGGGCCTCGACCGCCTCAAGCGCGCCGAGACCCTCTCCCGTCTCTCGGGCGGGGCGCCGGAAGGCCGGCTCGCCGTGGCGCGTTCCGCCCTCGAAGCCCGCGAATTCGACCGGGCTCGCGATGCTCTGGAGCCCCTGCTGCAGGACCGGCCGAGCATGCGGGTGTGCCTGCTGATGTCGGATCTCGAACAGGCGGAGCACGGCTCCACCGGCAAGGGACGCGAATGGCTCGCCCGCGCGACCCGTGCGCCGCGCGACCCAGCCTGGATCGCCGACGGGGTCGTGTCGGATCACTGGGCGCCGATCTCACCCGTTACGGGCCGTCTCGACGCCTTCGTCTGGCAGGCGCCTCCGGATGTGCTGATCGCGCCCGAACTCACCCTCCACGACGACGTGACGGCGGATCTCGACGACGAGGTCAGGGTACTGCCCATCGGGCCTGCGGAAGAGCTTGCCACGGCCCCTGTGAGCGAGCCCGCTCCCGAGCCCCTGCCGGCTGGGACCAAGTCCGATGCCGTCGTGGCCGGACCGGTCAGGGAAGAGGTGAAGGAGGAAGTTCCTGTTCCTCAACCCGAGCCCGTGGTTTTCCCGGCCACGCCCCCCGATGTGCCTAAGCCCAAGGAGCAGGCGTCCGCACGTCGCAGCGTTTTTTCGGTCTGGTAGATCATTCCGGCCCTTCCCTCCCTTGCCAAGCGGCGGGGGAGGGGGTAAGAGGGCGGCCTCTCGGATCGCAGAGTTGCGATGCCGCAATAGCTCAGCTGGTAGAGCACCTCATTCGTAATGAGGGGGTCGGGGGTTCGAATCCCTCTTGCGGCACCATCTTCTTCCTTGACCGGCAAGGATTTAGAAGTGGGTTGCCCTTGGGGCATGTTGCAATTATGTGTTCGGGAATACCGGGGAAGCACGAGAAAAAGTGCTGCCCTGTCAGGTTAGGGGCCATAGCTCAGCTGGGAGAGCGCTTGCATGGCATGCAAGAGGTCGGCGGTTCGATCCCGCCTGGCTCCACCAAATCTGGCGAGGTAACGGAGCGTGCGGGTGTAGCTCAGGGGTAGAGCACAACCTTGCCAAGGTTGGGGTCGAGGGTTCGAATCCCTTCGCCCGCTCCAATTCCTTCCATCGCGAAACTTCACCAGGCGCCTTCGGGGCGCCTTTCGTGTTTTCGGGCCAGACAGTCAAACGGGCCCGTTCCATCGGTGGAGCGGGCCCGCGGTGACTCGAGGTCACACGTCATTGACGTTCATCCGGCTTAAGCCGGTCAAGGAAGACAGATTGTCGAGCTGAAGGTTGCCTCCAACGCTCAAAGTCTCGACGCGGAGGGGGTGTTCAGCCCAGGCGATATCGCGATGCGAGCCTCCATCCGTTCAAGCCGGGGCGGGTGCCCGGTTCATCGATGTTGCGGAACAGGCTTCGGTCGGGAACCCGCTCGAACAAGCATGCCGTTCCACTCTCTGCGACGGGCCCTTCTCAAGGAGCGAGATCACGTCCCGTCTTTGTGTAAAAAGATCTAGCACCCATCTTGTTTCAGCGTGGCGGAAAAGAAAAAAGCCCGGCTCACGATGCCGGGCTTGGGAGGTTAAGGCTCGAAAGGAGCGGAGAGTGTCTCCTACGCCGCCTTGACGTCCTGGAGGAAGGTCGCGACCTCCTGGCCGAGATCGTGAGAATGGCGCGACAGCTCCTGGGCGGCGCCGAGCACCTGAGAGGCGGCCGAACCCGTCTCTCCGGCGCCGTGCTGCACATCGACGATGTTACCCGTGACCGTCTCCGTACCGCGCGCCGCTTCCTGGACGTTGCGGGCGATCTCGGCCGTGGCCGCACCCTGCTCCTCCATGGCGGCCGCGATGGAGACGGAAATTTGAGACATCTCGGTGATCGTGCGGGCAATCTCCTGAATGGCTGCTACCGTCTGCTGCGTCGCCTGCTGCACCGAGGCGATCTGGCCCGAGATGTCCTCCGTCGCCCGAGCGGTCTGGTTCGCCAGATCCTTCACCTCGGATGCCACGACGGCAAAGCCTTTGCCGGCCTCGCCGGCGCGAGCCGCCTCGATGGTGGCATTGAGCGCCAGCAGGTTGGTCTGGCCCGCGATGGTATTGATCAGCTGCACCACGTCGCCGATCTTGTCCGCCATGGAGGCCAGTTCCTGGACGGTGCCGTTGGTGCGCTGAGCCCCTTGAACCGCACGCTCGGCGATCTGCGAGGACTGAGCCACCTGGGCGGCGATCTCGCGGATCGAGATCGACAGTTCCTCGGTGGCGGCCGCTACCGTCTGCACATTGGCCGAGGTCTGCTGCGCAACCGACGCCACGGCGACGGACTGGTTATTGGTCTGTCCGGCGATGGCCGTCATGGACTGGGCGGTGGCCTCCATCTCGGTGGCGGCCGAGGACAGTCCCTGCGTCAGGGCCGAGACGTTGAGCTCGAAGCGCTTGGTGAGCTGGTCGAGCACCTCGGCGCGGCGCATCTTGGCCTGGTT